>JAICPP010000245.1 GCA_025929805.1 Gemmatimonadales bacterium
ACTCCGGCAAGTCGGTCATCGTCATCGAGCACCACCAGGCGGTCATGGCGCACGCCGACTGGATCATCGACCTCGGCCCCGGCGCCGGCCACGACGGCGGCCGGATCGTCTTCGAGGGCACACCCGCCGACCTCGTCGCCGACCGTTCCACCCTCACCGGCGAGCACCTCGCGGCCTATGTCGGCACCTGACCGAGGCCCGCGTGGACACCATGCGACGAGTTCTCTCATCTGGTTCGACCTAGTGCCCTGTTACTCCTGTAGTGATGGATAGAGGCGCCTGAGCTTAATGCGGGCGTCGTCGGTTGTGAACCGCCATTTGATCTCGCCTCCCTGAACATTGCGGCGCTCCGCCCAGGCGGCCACCTCGGTCGCCAAGCTCGCGAAATCGGGCATCCGCTGGTTCAGGCACTGGCGGCTCAGCACGCTCTGAGTTCGATCTCGGCCATGTTGGGCCAACTGCCGTGCTTGGGGATCGGATGGATCTCCAGCTTGTCCGCGAGCCGTTTGGCCTCCGCTGGCGGGAAGAGGTCGTCGAACATTTCGCTGAGATCATGGCCTTCGCGAAATCGGATTATCTCTACGAGGTCGTCTATTCTGAAGGGTTATCCGACCAAAAGACCAGCATGGAGGGATAGAGGACGGGCTTGCCTGAGGGAGTAACATGTGACCTATAGAAAATATTTAGGGGAGGGGACAAGCCCCTCCCCTACGGTCATTCCGCTGATAGCACTCTCGCTCGCTACCTCACCACGCCGTATTTGCTCTGCAACACTTGGGCGCCTAATCGACCGAGCATGACATCAGACCGCTCCGGCCAGGCGCCAGGATGCCATTCGAACCGACCTCGCTCAAAGTACTGGACGGTGTAGATCTGGCCGTCATCCGGGTTCAACTCTTCGAACTCCTCGCTGATCGGGAACCCGTAGACCGCGAGCCCGCCAAAGTTGTTCCAATAGTCCCGGAAGCCGCCGCAGAGGTTGTGACTCGTCTCCCTGTAGTAAGTGCAGCTCCCGTTTGCCCCGGCTGGCTGGAAGGGTGCCTCGACGACACGGCCAGTTGTAACCGTTTTCCCGACCAGGCCGAGCTGCACATCGAAGCGCTCCGGCCAGGAGCCGGCGTACCACTCGAAACGGGCCCGTTCGAAATACTGAGTGATGACTCCATTCTCCCGGAACTCCTCGGTGATCGGGAAGCCGTAGACAGCTAGACCGCCGAACGTGTTCCAGTAGTCGCGAAAGCCTCCGCACAGATTGTGGCGTGTCTCACTGTAGAAGGTGCACTTGGAATTGACCGGAGCCGGCTCGGCAGGACCAAATTGAGCACTTGGGAAGGATGATGACGAATTCGATACCGAAATCCAGGTAATCTTTCCAGTCGCGGAAGGCTCCCAATCCTCGCGCTTCTCGTTCCTGTTGATATCAGCATAAGCTGCAACCCTGTGCTCACCCGGCTTGTTACCGTTGTAGGCCAAGGGTACCGGAGTACCTGCAGAGGTGGTCGTGGCACCATGTTCGAAAGCAAAGTCCACGCCCGTAACCTGGACCCATACGAGCACGTCCTCGACCGGATTCTCGTCCTTATCAAGGAGCGTGACGGTGATATCCTGCGACTCGCCTACAAACACCCTTGCGTTCGTGGGACTTAGTGAGAGACTCGATACCGGGTTGGTCACCCAGGAAATGATGGCCTCAGCAGACGGCTCGACATCGTCCTCCCGCGCCATGTTTTCATTTCTGTCAGCATAGGCCGTAACGGTGTCGTCTCCCTCGTTGCTCCCCGTGAAACTGAACGTCGCCTGACCATCGGCATCAGTCACTGAGGACCCAAACTTTGGACCATTCTTACCATTGACCGAGAACCGTACCAAAATTCCAGACACCCGGCTGCCGGCCTGATCGGAAATGATTGCGGTCAGTGTTTGGGTGGACCCGGTGGCGTTAGACGAACTGGTGGGTACAAGACTAATTTTTACCAGGTCCCCCGGCGAGATACTCGTTGTGCGACTGGGGAGCCACTCAACGTTAACGGAACTCGACGTCACGTTATCCCCACCTGGGGAGGCCGTGGCCGTTACCGCATCCGTCCTAACGGCGTTGCTGGTGTATTGGAGCTGAGCGTTGCCACTGGAATCGGTATTCACCGGAAAACCGACTGGGTCACCGTTGAGAAGCAACTGTACAGCCTCACCGGAAATTGGCTCACCCAAACCGTCAACAAGATGAGCCGTGAACGAGGCAAATTCGCCCACGGTTTTTTCCTGGCTTGCCGGTGACAGGGTGAGCTTGGGTGCGTCCACCGCCAGGGCGGCCCCGGTTGGCAACAACAGCATTATGATCAGGAAGAGCGTGGTGACGAGACGTAGTCCACTCACTCCTCGCCCGTTGAAAGACGCACTCGTCTGGCGCGGATGATGACGCACCATCCAACCCGTTTCCTTTCCCCATAATTTCTGGAACGCTAATCAACCTACGGGATATTGAAGGACTTAGTGGACACGCGATACTGGACGTTCCCCACAGGAGCATCAAGCATCGATGGTACTCCGAGAGTCACGGTGTATCAAGGGCTATTTGGTTTGGTGGTTCACTTTACTCACAATTTTCTTGAGCACTCTTCACACAACTATTCGTCCTATCCGACTGTTCTACGTGGAATAACTGAAAGGGACCTCACGGACTGATCCAGGATTGGAACCGGCGGGTTTCTCACTGAGCTCGGCGGAGCTGTTGTCGTCGGTCGTGAATGGCGGCGCGTCACTCCCATCTGGCCGTCCAGATCAGCCGGAATCGTGGGGTGTGAAGGCTGCCCACGATAGTCGAAGGAACGCCTCGACCGGCAACTTCCTGCGGCAACCTACCCAGCAGAATCTCTTTAGCCAAGGGCTAGTGCTCTGTGACGCGTGATTTGGTAAGCAGAGCGGTGGGCCAATATCCTTGGGGGCATGGACAAGAAATACATGGTCGCACTGACCGACGACGAACGACGAACCCTCAAGGAGCTGATCGCAGCCGGGACGGCTCCAGCCCGCAAGCTGACCCACGCCCGGATCTTGCTCAAAGCCGACCAAGGCCCAATGGGACCGGGCTGGGTGGACGAGCGGATTGCTGAGGCGGTGGAGGTGAGCCAGCCGACGGTCGCGCGGCTACCCAAGCAGTATGTCGAGCAAGGCCTGGAGGCAGCCCTCAACCGGCGAGCACCGCGACGGGACTACTAGCGGAAGCTGGACGGGGCGCAAGAGGCGCGGCTGACAGCCCTGGCTTGCAGCGAACCACCCGGGACAGACCCGCTGGAGCTTGCGCCTGCTCGCGGACAAGCTGGTCGAACTGGAGGTCATCGATGCAGTCTCGTACCAGACCGTGGGCAGAATGCTGAAAAAAACGAACTCAAGCCGCACCTGAGGAAACAGTGGTGCATCCCCCCGCACGCCAACGCCGAATTCGTCTGGCGGATGGAGGATGTGCTCGCGGTCTACGCCCGGCCCTACGACCCCCGCTACCCGCAGGTCTGCATGGATGAGGGCTCCAAGCAACTGTTGCGCGACACTCGTGCGCCACTGCCCGTTCAACCGGGGAGGCCCGAGCGACGGGATTACGAGTATGAGCGGGGTGGGGTAGCGCACCTGTTCCTGTTCTGTGAGCCGCTGAAGGGTCGGCGCTGGGTGGACGTGACGGCGCAGCGGACCAAAGCGGACTGGGCGCGGCAGATCAAGGCGTTGGTGGACGAGCGGTATCCGGAGGCGGAGCGGATCGTGCTGGTGCTGGACAACCTCAACACGCACACGCCGGCTTCGCTCTACGAGGTCTTCCCGCCGACGGAGGCCAAACGGCTGGCGGACAAACTGGAGATCCACCCGACTCCCAAGCATGGCAGTTGGCCCAACATGGCCGAGATCGAACTCAGAGCGTGCTGAGCCGGCAGTGCCTGGACCAACGGGTGCCCGACTTCGCGAGCTTGGCGACCGAGGTAGCCGCCTGGGCGGAGCGCCGCAATGCTTAGGGGTGAGATCAAGTGGCGGTTCACAACCGACGACGCCCGTATCAAACTCAGACGTCTCTATCCATCACTA
>JAICPP010000106.1 GCA_025929805.1 Gemmatimonadales bacterium
CTCCGGCCGCTCAGCTCGACCTTGCCGTCGTGCCGCGCCGGCAGCGCGTTCCACTGGTGGCAGGCCACCTCGCACGCCTTGCAGCCGATGCAGACGGTGGTATCGGTATAGAATCCCATCGGTTCAGGCATGGATCCTCCAGGCGGCGAAGCGGCGAAACGGGGCGGGGAAGGGATGCCGATTCCCCTCAGCGCAGCGAGCCTGCCCCTGAGCTGTCCGATGCAGAGGATTCTTCGCTTCGCTCAGAATGACAGCATCCGTTACCTGAGCTTCCCCGCTTCCAAGCTTTCCCGCTTCCCCGCTTACCATCACGCTTTCTCCACGTTGCACACGAACGCCTTCCCCTCGTGGATGCTCACGTTGGGATCGCCGACCATGGATGTGAGAGTGTTGACCACGTCGCCCCTGGCCACGCCTTCCCAGCCCCAGTGCCACGGCATCCCCACCTGATGCACTACCTTGTCTCCCAGCCGGAAGGGGCGGACTCGACGCGTCACCAGGGCCTTGGCCCGGATTACCGCCCTCGGCGTGCTCACCCGCACCCAATCGGTATTTCGGATCCCCTTCTCGCTCGCCAGCTCAGGCGAGATCTCGATGAACAGCTCGGGCATCAACTCGGTGAGCCAGGGATTCCACCGACTCATGGCGCCGGCCAGATAGTGCTCGGTGAGCCGGTAGGTGGTGATCACGTAGGGGAAGCGGGCATCGCCCATGGGGGCGAGCGGGTTGCTGTCGTGCTTCCAATACTTGAGCACCGGGCTGGACTGCTGCCGGTACAGTGCGTTCTGAATCGGCGATTCGGCGGGCTCGTAATGGGTCGGAAGGGGACCGTCGAGCAGGCCCGCTGGGTTAAAGAGCCAGCCGACCCCGTCCGGCTTCATGATGAACGGCTGCCGGCCCGAATGGGCGGCGAGCCCGATGCCGTTCGGATCGCCCCGGGCATCCGGCGGCTTGGTGGTGGGGAAGTCGGGTGTATCGTAGCCGGTCCACCGCTTCCCGTCCCACCAGACCCACTTCTTCTGCTCACTCCAGGGGCGGCCCTGGAGGTCGGCCGACGCGCGGTTGTACATCACCCGGCGGTTGGCGGGCCAGGCCCATCCCCAGTTGAGATGCGCGCCGGGTACGCCCGGCGGGTCGCGTTCCTTCCTGGCGGAGAGGTTCTTATCCGGCGCGGGGAACACGCCGCAGTAGATCCAGGAGGCACAGGTGGTGGAGCCATCGTCTTTCAGCTGATCGAAACCGCTGAGATGCTGATTCGGGTTTCCGGTCTGGTAACCATTTATCTCCCGGAGGATTTTGACTACATCGGGCTCACCGGGCAGGTCGGAGTGTCGGAGAGTCCGGCCCTCCGACTCCGGATCCGGGTCAAAGTCCCACGTCAGATTCTTGAAACCCTGATCTCGGGGCAGCGTGCTGCCGGCATAGAGCTTCTTCAGCCGAAGCGCGAGCTGGTGGGTGAACCACGGGTCGGAGCGGCACTGGCCCGGCGGGTTGGCGGCCTTATAGTGCCACTGAAGCATCCGCTGGGTGTTGGTGAAGCTCCCTTCGGTCTCCGCCACCTGGGCCGAGGGGAAGAAGAACACTTCGGTGCCTATGTCCTCGGGCTTGACCTCGCCGGCCTCGACTTCCGGCGCGCGGGACCACCAGGTAGCGGTCTCGGTCAGGAAGTTGTCCTTGACCACCAGCCACTCCAGGTGCCTGAGCCCCCTCCGCTCGAGGCCCGCGTTGAGTGACGTGGCGGGGTTCTGGCCGACGCAGATCATCCCCTTTACCTGCCCCTCCGACATGGCAACGAAGGCCGGCATGTGGGAATGGTCGCCGGTGATCTTGGGGTGCCAGTCGTAACCGAAATCATTGTCCGGCGTCGCTGTGTCGCCATACATCGATTTCAGGTAGGAGACCAGAAACTTGGGCATGTTTGCCCAGTAGCTGGTGGCCACGCCTTCCGTCGCCAGGTAGTTCCGGAGGGTCTCGTGGTCCTTGAGCGCAGAGAAGGCCGGCATGTAGCCGTGGATGCTGTGATAGAGCGTGGGGACATCGGTCGAGCCCTGAATCGAGGCGTGGCCGCGCAACGCCATGATGCCGCCTCCCGGCCGGCCCATGTTTCCCAGCAGCAGCTGAAGCAGCGCACAGCACCCGATCACCTGCGGGCCGTTGGTATGCTGGGTCCAGGCGACCGCGTAGGCCCAAGACGTGGTCCGGTCCCGGCCCGAGTTTTCCAGGATCGTGGCCGCCACTTTCTCGAAGGTTTCCCTGGGGCAGCCGGTGACCCGCTCGACCATGTCGGGGGTATAGCGGCTGAAGTGGCGTTTCACCAGCTGGAAGACGCAGCGTGGAGTCTGGAGGGTCTCATCGCGCGACGACGGCGGCTTCCTCAGCGAGCGGATGACCGACTCGAGTGGCTCACGCCGTCCGGTCGGCCGTTGCGCCTCGCCTCGTCCCGGCCCGTCCAGTTCCTCGCCTCCCCGGGGCTCGCCGGGCTCCTCGCCCTGACGGGCATACTGCCAGGTATCGGTCTGGTAGGTCCCCACGAAACCGTCGTAGGGCCATTCCGGGATGCTCTTCTTGTAGTCCATCAGTCCGGAGAAGACCCCATCGAGCTCTTCGGTATCCTTGAAGTCCTCCCGCACGATGGTAGCGGCGTTGGTGTAGTTGAGCAGATACTCCCGGAAGAACCGGTCCTTATTCCACCGCTCGCTGTTGATGACGTAGTTGATCAGCCCGCCGAGGAAGGCGATGTCGCTGCCGGCGCGGATGGGCGCGTAGTGATCGCACATCGCGCTGGTTCGGGTGAAGCGGGGATCTACGTGGATCAGCTTGGCGCCGTGGTCTACCTTGGCCTTCATCGGCCAGCGAAACGCCACCGGGTGGCATTCGGCCATGTTGGAGCCCTGGAACACAACGCAGTCGGAGAGCTCCATGTTGCGCGGGTAGAGGGTCGCCGCGCCGCGACCGAGCCGGGTCCCCAGACCGGGGACGCTAGAGGAGTGTCATATTCGAGCCTGGTTTTCGATGGCCACCACGCCGAGCCCCCGCAGGAGCTTCTGCTGTAGGTGGTTCCACTCATTGTCGAGAGTGGCGCCGCCCAGCGCGAAGATGGCGGGCGTGTAGTTGACCAGCTTGCCGTTGCTGAGTCGCTCGACGAAGGTCTCGTCTCGGGTCTTCTTCACCAGCTGGGCGACTCGGTCCATGGCCCACTCGAGCTCGACCTCTTCCCACTCGGTCGCGCCCGGCTTGCGGTGCAGCACCTTGGTGGCCCGGTTGGGATTCTTGTGGAGCTGGTAAGTGGCGGCACCCTTGGGACAGAGAGTGCCCTCGTTATGGGGGCTCCGCTTGTCGCCCTCGATGTTTACAATCTCGTTGCCGATGGTGTGGACGACGGTGGCGCAGCCGACCGCGCAATAGGGGCAGACGCTGGGAGTGGCCTTGGCATCTCGAATGCGGAGCTGTTGAGCCCGGGCGGTGGCGGGTGCCAGGCTGGCGCCGAGCCCGAGCAGCGAGCCTAGTGCTGTTCCAGGACCAAGACCGGCCGCGGAGGCTCGAAGGAAATCGCGTCGGGTAAGGGGCACGAGCTCATCCTTTTTTACAGGAGCACTATCGGCTCATCGAATGGTAGGTTGGGGGCGAAACGAGCGGAAGAGGCGGAAAGCCTTCCGCTATCTCACCACCCCGCACGCGATTCTATCGCCCGAGTTGCCGGACGGCTGGCTCTTGTAGTCATCCGGCTTGGCGTGAACCACGACCGCAGCTCCATCGCTATCGAGCAGCGCGTTCTCGCCCCGCAGCGTTCCACCCGGTGTCGTCGCGTCAATCGCCCCCGAACGATTCTGCCCGACGGTGAAGTTGGGAAGATCACCCAGATGCGAGCCCTTGGGGTTATCGGTACCGTGCTGGCTGTTCGTGGGATTCCAGTGGTTGCCGGCTGCCTCGAACTTGGGTCGATCACAGCGCCCGGCAGTGTGCAGGTGGATGGCGTGCTCACCCGGAGGCAGGCCGCTGAGCCGCCCGGCCACGGTAATGGTCGGGCCGGCCTCGGTGAGGGTCAACGTGCCCAGATCCCTCCCGGCGGCATCGTACATCCGGACGGTCACCTTGCCGGCTGACGTATCGGCCGCCGGGCTATCCCCTCCCGTAGCTGGGGGCAGCCTCGCGGCCCCCGGCTGCGCCGTGTCGCGCCCGGCATCCCGCCGGCTGGCATCACCGCAGGCCAGGAGCACAGCGGACGAGGCGAGAAGAACGGCAGCGATGTGGCTTCGCATCTGATCATCTCCGGACATTCTCGTATTGGCTAAGCTAAGAGGACTCCTGGGCTGGTCAATAACAAGAGAGCCATGGTGAGTGGCCCTGATTGCACTTTATGGTCGGTATGTTACGGGCGGATCGGGCACCACCGTATCCGGCGGAAGCGGAGGCGGGGTCCACAGGTCCCAGATGAGCCTCACCCCGTCCACGCTGCTCGATCGCATCGCCAGTGTATGCCTCCCCTCCGGCCCGCCCGGCGCGCCGGCCACACCGGTGAGCCTCTCGTAATCGAGCGGCTCGACCACCATAGTGAACTCGAACCGAAGCCGGGCCGCCTGGCAGGTGAACTCGGCCCAGTCGAAGGTCGCTCGCGGTTCGGTGCAGTCGCCGGCGAACTCCTCCCGGTCGTTGCTCTGATTGCCCTCGACCGCCATCCAGCTTCCCACATCCCGCACCAGATACTCGCCCATGAAACCGGGCCATCCACCCGGCATGCCGCCACTGCCGCCGCCGGAGTCGGGTGGTGTCGTCTCCGGCGGATCCGACGTCGTGACACCCGGCAGTCCGGTCATTACATCCGGCACGCCCGTGGCCACCGGATTGCTGCCGGTGTGGGCCACCAGCCGCACCACCTCATTCATCCGATCCGGCTCCCAGGCGATGAGAGTACGCATGGCGTAGCTGCCGTCCACGGTGCATTCGGGCGGCTGGGGAGGTAGGGGAGGCTCGACCGGGGGCAGCCCGACGGTGTCGGATGGCGGTACCACGCCGGTGCTATCGACCGGCGGGAGGACAACGGTATCCGAAGGTGGCACGGGCACGCTGTCGGGCGGCGGTACGACACCGGTATCCGATGGCCACCTGCACACCAGAATGGGAAGGTCGATCTGTTCGGCAACCGCCAGGAAGGCGCGTTCAGTACCATTGATGGTGATCGTCACCGGCGTGGCATGCCCGGTGAGCCGCACGATCTCCGCGGCATGCCTCAGGGCCTCGCCGGCGGGAGAGTAGCCCCCGGCATCGACCGAATCCGCCAAACGCTCGAACTGTCCGGCCAAACGGCCGCCGTCGGAGTCAGGAGGCTGACCCGGGCCGGTGCCGCGTTCAGCACAGGCGACCGTGATCCAGACGCCAACGATGAGCAGATTAGAAGGCCGCATGCAATTCAGTATACGCGGAGACTTTGTCTTCTGTGAGAGGTGCGGTTGCGGGGTGAAACGCCTACCGCCCTTAAGTCTGTCCCTTCGCTCTGCTCGGGGCAGGCTCTATCCGCCCGTCTGCCTCGTCTATCCGATCCGAGGACGCATTTTCCCGGCGAGCCAGCACCAAGAACGGCACCGCCGTCAACTGGAGGGCCGCGCTCAGGACATACGCGCGCGAGTATCCCCAGAGATCGGCCACCCGCCCCAGCGCCGGCTGGGCGACCATGCCGCCGGCGGAACCCATGAGGCTGTCGAATGAGAGCACGGTAGCACGCTGCTCCGAAGGAATGATGCCGTTGATATATGCCTGGCGGATCGGCATGCCCAGAGAAAAGCTGAACCCCCAGACGATCAGGAGCGCGACCGCGACCGGGAAGCTCGAAGTCAATCCCAGGAGAGCCAGGCAGCAGGTGGCGACCAGAGAGGCAAGGATCAATGCATGGGTCCGCCGACCAAACAACCGGCGGAGACGGGGGACGATGAATCCCGCTACCATCTCGGTTCCCGCCACGATGGCCGCGGCCAGTCCGGCAATGCCGAAGGCGCCGGGATCACCATAGAGCTCGAGCAGGTACGGCTGCAGGGCATAGAACGCGAAAATGTCGACTCCTCCGGCGCAGAGCGCTGCCAGCATCAGCCAGCGCACCGGTGGGTTTCGCCAGCCATGGTGGATCGATTGCCGAAGTACTCGTCGGATTTCGGCCACAGGCCCTTTACTTCGATCGGGCTTGAAGCCGAGGTCCTTCATCCACAGGAATGCGGATATCAGGGTGAGGCCGAGCAGAACCGAACGAACGATGTACGGCACGCCCAGGTTGGTGGCCTGGGCGATCACTCCTCCGGCTACCGAGCCGGTGAGCATAGCACCGCCGCCCACGATCTGCCCCTTGGCCAGAACCGGCTCGAGGCTCTCCCTGGCCCCCGCGAACGCCAGGGCATCGACCAGCCACGCTTCCGTCGCCCCGGAAAAGAAGGTGAACCCGAGCCCCAGAAGGATGGAGGCGGCCGCCCAGCCCCAGAGCGGGGCGGTAACCCGCCACATCATGACATAGAGCAGGGTCGAAAGCAGCAGGGTGGCGGCGCCGAGCAGGTAGGAGGTACGCCGGCCCCAGATGTCGGCCACCACCCCGGTCGGCACCTCGAAGACCACCATGCCCGCGGTAAAAAACGCATTCGCGGCAAACGCCTCGACGTTATTGAGCCCGGCGTCGAGGAGGAACAGGGTATTGATGCCCCAGATGAGGGATGCCGCCAGGGTGGACAGCAGGATCAGCAGAAGATAGATCCGCTGAACGCGGGCTCGCTGCTTCTTCATCGTGCGGGTCGCTCAGGCATCACGAGTCCCAGTCGAGAGTGGTGAGCACCACATAAGATGCCTAGATCCGGTGCAGGAGCCACCATGCCTTGCGCCGATCCGGATAACGTCGTATCGCTAGTGTCGCCTTAATCCCCGGAGAACCCCATGGCCAGACTGCGTCCCGATCCCACGTTCTATCCATCCGCCAAGCAGGCGGCCGCGGCCCCTCCCGAGGAGCTCGCCTACCTGGCGATGCTGAGCCCCAATCAATCGCGTTCTGACGCCATCGGTGTGGTGGACGTGAAACCGGGCTCGAAATCGTACGGCCGGCTGCTGAGTCAGATCGAGATGCCGAAGCGAGGTGACGAGCTGCACCATTTCGGGTGGAATGCCTGCAGCGCGAGCCTCTGCCCCTGGGCGGCGCACCCTCACGTGGAGCGCCGATACCTCGTGGTGCCGGGGATCAATTCGTCGCGGATTCACATCCTGGACACCAAGGCCGACCCGCGCAGGCTGGAGCTGGTCAAGGTGATCGAGCCGGAGACACTGGCAAGGAAGACCGGCTACGCGGCACCGCACACGGTCCACTGCGGCCCTGACGGGATCTACCTGAGCGCGCTCGGCGCCCCCGACGGTGGCGGTCCGGGTGGCCTTTTCGTGCTGGACCACGACAGCTTCGAGCCGCGCGGCACCTGGGAGCGGGATCACGGGCCGCAACACCTGGCCTACGACTTTGCCTGGCATCTGGGATACGACACGACCGTCACCTCCGAATGGGGCACGCCCAGCATGGTGCGGGACGGCGTGAACCCCGAGCTGCTGCTCGGCGGCAAGTACGGCAACTCACTCCACGTGTGGGACCTCCGGAAGGGAACCCACATCGAGAAGCTGCCGTTGGGCGATGAATATCAGATGACCCTGGAGTTGCGCCCCGCCCGCGATCCCCGGAAGGCGTACGGGTTCGTGGGCGTGGTGATCTCCCTGGCGGACCTCTCCGCGTCGGTGTGGGTGTGGTATCGAGAGGACGAGAAGGGCGGGAAGGACGGGAAGGAAAGGAAGGAAGGGAAAGCCGGGAAGGGCTGGAAGGTGAAGAAAGTCATCCAGATTCCGGCGGAACCCGCAGACCCAGCTGACTTGCCGCCGCTGCTTCAGGGGTTCAAGGCGGTGCCGCCGTTGATCACGGACATCAACCTGTCACTGGACGACCGGCAGCTCTACGTCTCGTGCTGGGGAACCGGGGAGCTCCGGCAGTACGATGTAAGCGATCCGTTCAAACCTCGGCTGACCGCGACCACGCAGATCGGCGGCATCGTGCGGCGCGCGGCGCACCCGGCCAGCCCGAGCAAGCGACTCAATGGCGGTCCCCAGATGGTGGAGCTGAGCCGGGACGGGCGGAGGGTCTATCTCACCAATGGGCTCTACTCTCCCTGGGACGAACAGTTCTATCCGGCGGGGTTGGAGAGCTGGATGGTAAAGTTGGAGACCAGGCCGGAAGGCGGCATGGCGCTCGACTCCAAGTTCTTCCTGGAGATGGAGCGCGGGGTTCGCTGCCATCAGGTTCGGCTTCAGGGCGGCGACGCGTCGTCCGATTCGTTCTGCTTCTCGTCATGAGACGGGCGGACGGTCGGACCGGCGGAGAGGCGGAGTCGGGGAGTTATCATGATCTACGATAGCGCCTCTTGGACGGCTCTCCTCGCGCTCGGTGCCGGTCATGGCATCAATCCCGCCATGGGTTGGCTGTTCGCGGTGGCACTTGGACTCCAGCGCGGACGCCGAGGAGCGGTGTGGGGAGCACTGGGTCCGCTGGCAGTAGGGCATGCGCTCGCGATAGCGGCGGCGATCCTGGCTGCGGGAGTCGTGGGAGTGATCCTCCCGCTCGGGGTGCTCAAGACGGCCACCGCACTGCTCCTCGTCGGACTGGGCCTCTTCCGTCTGGTACGTTCCCGCCATCCTTCGCTGGGTTCAGGGCGCGCTTATGGCGGGATGCAGGTGGACGGCCGCGAACTGGCGATCTGGTCATTCCTCATGGCGTCGTCGCACGGTGCCGGGCTCATGGTGCTGCCGCTGGTTCTGGGTGATCCCGCGAGCGCCGCTCAGGCGCAGCATGTGGCCCATGCATCACTGGTTGTCCTGGGCGAGCCCGGGTGGAACGGAGCGTCGGCGGCCGTCGTGCATACGGTTGGGTATCTGCTGGTAACCGGACTGATCGCGGTGGTCGTCTACGAGAAGCTGGGACTTCGCTTCCTTCGGACGATGTGGGTTAATCTGGATCTGGTATGGGCGGTGGCGTTGGTGGTCACCGGTCTTGCTGTCGTCCTGTAACAACCTAACGGCGCGAGCTACACGGTTTGCGCCCGATGCTCCCGGGCGGCGGAGGAGTCGAGCACCTCACGCACCTTGCGGGCGAGATCGGCGGGAGCAAACGGCTTCTGGAGGAAGGGCCGACTCGCATCGAGCAGGCCCCTGCGAATGACGTCGTCGTCGGCAAACCCTGAGGTGTAGAGCACGGGTAGCGTGGGGTAGCGCTCCGACAGACGCGAGCCCAAATCGCCTCCGCTTATGCCCGGCATGACCACATCCGTGATAACGAGGTCCACTCGACCCTCTTTCTCCTCCAATATTCTGAGCGCCTCCGGCGCATTCCCCGCCTCGTGACAGTGGTACCCCAGGCCAGTCAAGCTGCGAACGATCAGCGCCCGCACTATCCGTTCGTCCTCGACCACGAGCACAGTCTCCCGGCCGCGTTCAGCCGGAGTAGTCTTGGGGAGATCACCCAATGGCTCCAGGTCCTGGACGATCTCAGGCCAATACATTCGCACCACGGTGCCACGACCCACGTCCGAGTCGACCCACACAAAACCCCCACTCTGCTTCACCGAGCCGTAGACGACTGAAAGTCCCAACCCGGTACCTTTACCCGCCGGCTTGGTTGTGAAGAACGGCTCCCAGATATGCTGCAGTGTATCTCGGTCCATGCCGTGCCCGGTGTCGCTCACCGCCAGCATGGCATAACGTCCCGGTGGCGGGGTTTCCGATTCAGGTTGCCACGCCGAGGAGGGTGATTCCAGCGTGACCCCGGCCGTCTCCACGGTGACTCGGCCGCCCTGGGGCATCGCATCCCGAGAATTGAGCACCAAGTTCATGAGGATTTGCTCGACCCGTCCCGGATCGGCATGGATGGGACCGACAGTTGATGAGAGCTGCAGGACCAGGCTGATATTTTCGCCCAGCACGGGCCGCAGCATCCCTCCGGCGTACCGAACAATTCCGTTGAGGTCGAGCCTGCGAGGCTGGATCAGCTCGCGCCGCGCAAAAGCGAGGAGTTGACGGGTGAGGTCGGCGGATCGGCGTGCCGCCTCACTAATCTGTCGGACGTCGGTGAGCCTGGGATCGTTCCCACCCATACTCTGCGCCAGGAGATCGCTGAAGCCCAGGATCGCCACCAGCATGTTGTTGAGGTCGTGAGCAATACCGCCGGCCAACCGGCCGATCGCCTCCAGTCTGAGGAATTCCTGGAGGCGCTCCTCGGCCTGTTTCCGGTCAGTGATGTCCAGGAGAATTCCTCGCATTCGCAGGGCTCTGGCGCTGCCTCCACCGTAGCTGCCTCGTCCGATGACAGCGAGCCAGTGTATGCTGCCGTCGGGCCAGATAATGCGGTACTGGGTCGAGAAGGGCTGACGGTCACGTACAGCCCGATCGAGGACTTCATTTGCAGTCGCGCGGTCGTCGGGGTGGATTGCGTCGGTCCAATCGCGATAGGTGGCCGGGGCCTCGGGCGGAAGGCCAAACAGTGCTTTGGCGCGTATGTCCCAGTGCAGGTCCCCGGTGACAAGATCGTGATCCCAGGTGCCGAGGCCCGCCGCTTCGTTGGCGAGCTCGAGTGCCTCCTCGCTTCGGCGAAGCTCCTCCTCGACCCGCCGTATCTCGCTGAGATCGCGCAGCCTCTTGGCATATCCCGCAACCTGGCCCCGCCGATTCAAAACGCTTGTCGTGGAGATCGAGGCAGGAAACCGGGTGCCGTCTTTCCGCACCATCCATTGCTCGGTGTTAGTCCGTCCGTGTGTCACTGCCTCGGCGAGATCCCGTTCGGGTACGCCCTCCGCTCGATCTTCTGAGGTATAGAGACGGGACACGGGCACACCGATGAACTCGGACTTTTCATATCCCAGCAGGCGCTTGACACCTGGATTCCAGGTCATGATC
>JAICPP010000076.1 GCA_025929805.1 Gemmatimonadales bacterium
AGGACCAGCTCGACGCCACTCATGAGGCGATGGTTCTGCCGATGGCGGTCGGCGGAGGGAGCATGCCGGACTGTTCAGGCGCGGGCGTCGTCCAGAAACACCAGCGCCTGCCGGCGGGAGACGACCGCCTCCAGCGCTTGATGCACTGCCGGGTCGATCACACTGCCGACCAGGTCTCGCAGGCGCTCCACGGCGACTTCAGCGGACATCTTTTCCTGATAGGGCCGCGCGGTAGTGAGCGCGTCATAGATCTCCACGGCACCGATGACCCGGGCTCCCAGGGGAATAGTCTCACCGGCCAGACGGTCGGGGTAGCCTTTTCCATCCCAGCGCTCGTGATGGCTGCGAACGAACCCGATGACATCCTTCAGGTGCACTAGTGGGGCCAGGATCTGGGAACCCACCGTGACGTGCTGCTTGACGTGCTCGTATTCCGCTTCGGTCAGTGGCCCCCGTTTATTGAGGATCTCCTCGCGAATCCCGATCTTTCCGATGTCATGCAGGCGTCCACCGGTGCGCACGGCCTCGATCTGTTCGTCGGTGCCGCCGAGCTGGGCAGCGACCATGGCCGAGAGGTCGGCCACCCGGGCCGAGTGGCCCCGCAGGTAGGGGTCCTTGGCCTCCAGCGCGTTCACCAGTGCTTCGAGGGTCGCCACCGATATGCGCTCCTGGTTGGCCTGCTCCAGCCTCCGCTCGGCTACCCGGGCTGCTACCTCCTCTTTGAGCCATTGGTTGATCTGCTGGCCTTCCAGGTGGGTGTGCCGGCGCTGGAGCGCGAGGTGAATCGCCCGGCTGAGGTGCCCCAGGTCTATGGGTTTGATGAGGTAGTCATAGGCACCCCGCTGCATGCAAAGAGCTGCACTCGTGGCATCGTTCACTGCGGTCAGCATCAGGAGCGCAATGGCGGGCTCGAGCTCCATGATCTGGGGAACCAGCTCGACCCCGCTGACCCCGGGCATGTTCACATCGAGGAGCATGCCAGTGATCTTCTGCCGTTGAAGCACGGCCAGCGCCTCTTCGCCACTGGCAGCCGTGGCGACCTCATAGCCTTGCTGCACCAGAAATCTCCGGAGCGCATTCCGGATGGATTCTTCATCGTCCACGACGAGCAGCGTGACGGGCTCATCGGTCAATGGCACACGAACTCCTCTACGCGTCGGGCGCTATTTTGATATTGCTCGAGAGGCTTAGCAGGAGCGAGCTGGGGGTGTTCAGAAAGTAGTCGAGGAGCGGGCAATTGCCTACCCAACGAACTCGACTTCGACCTTTTCAGGGATCAATCGCGACTGGTAGGCTCGGTCCAAGAGGGTCTGCACTGCCTCGCGACCCCGAGGCCCGTAATCGACCGTCCACTGGTTCACGTACATGCCTACGAACCGGTCGGTTCGCTCGTCGCCAATCCCGCGGTTGAACTGCTTGGCGTGCGCGAGGGCAGGGGTCCGGTGCTCCAGGCCGTACACGATACTGGCGCGCAGATCCCGAGCAATCTGCGCGATGAGCTCCGGTCCGAGGTCTCGCCGCACCGCATTGCCGCCCAAAGGCAGCGGCAGCCCGGTGTCCTCCTGCCACCACGCCCCCAGGTCGGCCCAAAGATGAAGGCCTGCGTCGGCATAGGTGAGCTGGCCCTCATGAATGAGTAGCCCTACATCAACGGCTCCCTGAAGAACCGCGTCCTCAATCTGATCGAAGGGCACTACCTGGGTGGCGCACCCCGGCTGATACAGCTGGAGTGCCAGGTACGCCGTCGTCAGCTTACCGGGGACTGCCACGCGATGATTCTTCAAAGCGACACGCGGGTCGGGTGGGCGGGGCATGCTGGATACGAGGCGCGGCCCGTACCCGTCACCCATGGATGCGCCGGAGCTCAATAGAGCATAGTCCCGCCAGATATAGGCATAGGCGTGTATCGAAACAGCGGTGACCTCAAGCTCTCGCCGGCGGGCCCGCTGGTTGAGTGACTCGATGTCCGCCAGCTCATGCAGGTAGTGAATCTGGCCGGTGTCCAGCTTTCCTTCCGCCAGCGCGTAGAACATGAACGCGTCATCGGAATCCGGGCTATGGGCGAGGTGGATGGTTCGTTTCACGGTTTTACCGCTTACGGTTCACGCTTTCGGCTTCCTGTTTAAACTCATCCAGCGCCGGCTTGTGATCCCGATATTCCGCCCGGTTGGCGGCGGTTTCTCTCCCATAGTGGGTGAGAAAATCCTGCTGGGCACGGCGCTCTGCGACGGGATCCTGCTCTATTCTGGCCGCAGTGCCTCGGACGAGATATCCAAACAGGTGCCCCGGTGTTTGAGCCAGGATGGTGTCGGCCAGGGCTCGGGCTTGCAGGAGACTGCCAACCTGGAGATGGATCACTGCCGCGTGATAGCGGGCGTCCGCATCCACGGTGTCCAGCTGCTGATACGCACCGAGAGCCATGGGCGTGAATCGCTCAACCTGATCCGACTCTCCCCGCTCGGCCGCCTGCATGATGCGATTGAACAGTCGATCGAACCGCTCCCGTGGGCTCATCTGACTGATGTCGGGAGCCCGCTCCGGCGGCCCTGCGCCGGTATTGGCCATGTCGGGAACCGGCGTTTGAGGAGCCGAGCTGGACACCTTGTACGTGATCCCGGCTACCAGGGCCACGCAGAGCCCACCGGCAATGAGCCAGGTCCGCCGATCGGATGCCCGCTGCGGGGCCGGACCGTTCGCCGCCGTGCCACACCGGTGGCAGAAGCGCGCCTGAGGTGAAAGCTCGGCGCGGCAGGCGGAACACGCGCGCATGCCGAGACTGGCCCCGCACTCACTGCAGAAATTCCCGGCAGCCGGAGAGCCGCAGACCGGACAGGCCGGGGTCGATGGAGAAGTCATCCGGAGAAGCGTAAACGGTGAACGGTGAACGGTACAGTGAAAGCCATGATCGGTGAAGAGTAAACGGTAAACGGGAAGGACTTACCAGAACGAGCCGGGGGATTTTTCTTTCCCTTTTACCGTTCACTGTTCACTTTTCACTGTTCACTGTTTTGTTGTTGCCGTTCACGCCTCTCGGTAGGGTCCAGTATGTCCGAGCGAAAGCAGCGGCCGCCGACCCCGTTGGCACGCCCCACTCTCGACGGCTTTCCTACCGACCTCGGGAATGCCGGCAAGTCCGACGTGCTGGAGCTGACCCGACGATTCAGCGTCGATTTCCTGCGACTTCAGTTTACTGACATCCTGGGTGTCAACAAGAACGTCGAAGTGCCCCGCAGCCAGTTCGAGAAAGCCCTCGACGGCGAGATCATGTTCGACGGCTCTTCGATCGAAGGTTTTGTGCGTATCGAAGAGTCGGACATGCTCCTCAAGCCCGATCTGCGCACCTTTCGAATCCTTCCCTACGACGATGAAGGTGGCCGAGTAGCCCGCCTGCTCTGCGATATCTATACCCCAGACGAGCGGCCATTCGTCGGTTGCCCCCGCACCACGCTCAAGCGTCAGGTGGAACGAGCCCGCAAGCTCGGGTTTGCCATGATGGCCGGCTGCGAGGCCGAGTTCTTCATGTTCGAGAAGGCGCCCGACGGCTCACCTACCACGATCACCCACGACTCGGCGGCGTACTTTGATTTGGGACCGATAGACCGGGGAGAAGAGATCCGTCGAGTCATTGTCGAACAACTGGTCGAAATGGGTTTCGAGGTCGAGGCCGCACATCACGAAGTGGCCACCGGCCAGCACGAGATCGATTTCCGCTATGCTGACGCGCTCACCACGGCTGATAATCTCACCACCTTCAAGTTCGTGGTGCGCAACGTCGCCAGCCGGTTCGGGTACATCGCTTCGTTCATGCCCAAGCCGATCCAGGGCATCAACGGCAGCGGGATGCATACCCACCAGTCTCTCTTCCGGGGCAAGGACAACGCCTTCTATGATCCCAAGGGGGAATACCAACTTTCGGCCACCGCCCTGCGCTACATCGAGGGACTCCTCCAGCATGCCCGGGGCTTCTGCGCGATCACCAACCCACTGATCAATAGTTACAAGCGTTTGGTGCCCGGGTACGAGGCGCCGGTGAACGTCGCCTGGTCGATGCGGAATCGCTCTCCTCTCGTGCGCATACCCGATCGCCGTGGGCTTGGCACCCGCTGCGAGCTCCGGATGCCGGACCCATCTTGTAATCCATATCTCGCACTCACGGTTCAGCTGGCCGCAGGGCTCGACGGGATCGAGCGAAACCTCCCGGCCCGGGAACCGGTGAACCGCAACATTTTTACGATGAGCTACCGGGATCGGCGAAAGTACCGAATCGACGAGCTACCAAGAGACCTGCATGAGGCCCTCGAACTGTTCGAGAAAGACGATGTGATCAAGGCGGCGTTGGGCGAGCACCTGACCGAGCGCTTTCTCGAGGCCAAGCGAAATGAAGTGATGGAGTACAACCTGCAGGTGAGCCCCTGGGAGATCGATAACTATCTGGGGAGGTATTAGCGGGGAAGTGGAAAGCGGAGTCAGCCTCAGCCGGTCACTTCAGCCGACAGCCCGAAATTATGAATTGGGTGTGCGCATGTCTTTGGAGCCCGCGGCACCGCCTTAACTTCCCCGCCTCCCCGCCTCCCCGCCTACCTGCTTACTAGCGACAACACCACACTTCCGAACGGCAGCGGGAGCTCGAGCTGTGCCGGAATACGACGCTTGTCGTCGGTAAGCCATACCCGCATTGTCGACCCTCGAGCCACGACTCGGACCGCCAAGCAGGGGGTACTGCCGCGCCCCGGAACGGGCACCGATTCCTTGCCGTCGACGTGAACTTCCACCGGGTTATAGCCGGTCTTGAAGTACCGGCTCAGGCTGTAGGACCGACCTACCTCGAGCGGTGCGGATCGTAGATAGTATAGAAAGGCAAGCTCGTCGAGGGGCTCGGAAGGAGCGACCCAGTCACCCGGCACTCCCACTTCCCGATACCGAGCCGAGTCCGGGACAATCTCATAGCCCCGCTCATCCACCTTGCCGCCCTGCACCAGGCGCCGGTGAAACCTCAGCGAATGGAAACGGGCGGTACCAACTCGCGAGGTCAGGTCATAGCTGACCCGCCATCCCGGGGGGCCGCCCCGGCCGGTCATGGCAAATTCGAAGGCCTCCGCACCTCGTTCTCGGACCAACCGGGCGACCGTCACCGACGCGTTCCCCACCGGGAAATACCCCAGCTTGGCCTCGTATCGGAGGGTCTCCCCGATGCTGAAGGGGTAGGGTGCCGCCAGTCTGGTCAGGAGGGCGGCTTGAGCGAGCAGCTGCGCAGCGGGTATCACAGCCGAAATATAAGGAGTCTGTTTGATTGAAGATGTGACCGGCAGCGAGCCGAGTGCCTACCTCCTGGACCTCGATGGTACCCTGTATTCCGGTGGTGCCGCCATTGCCGGAGCACCCGGGACTCTGCGCCGGCTTCGCGAACGCAAGATCCCCTTTCGCCTTGTCACCAACACCACCAGCCGGTCGAGGTCGATGCTGGTTCAGCGGCTATCTGGTTATGGGTTCGAGGTCTCAGCGGAGGAGGTCTTCACCGCCACTCTGGCAGCTACCCACCTGGCCCGGGCGGCGGGGCACAGCACCGTTGCCCCTTTTATCCTGGATCCGGCGCTGGAGGATATGCAAGCTCTCGAATTGACCGGTGGCACGTCCGGTCGGCCTGCGGCCGGCTGTCCCGATGCGATCCTGGTGGGCGACCTGGGAGACCGCTGGACCTATGCCTTGATGCAGGAGGCGTTTGAATACCTCATGAACGGCGCCGACTTCATCGCACTCTCCCGCGACCGATACTGGCTTCGTGAGGGTCAGCTGGCGCTCGACGCAGGACCGTTCGTGGCCGGACTGGAGTATGCTAGCGGCAGAGTCGCCACCATAGCTGGGAAGCCCAGTCTCGTGTTCTACCGCACCGCGCTCGAGAGTCTCGGCACCGCCCGCTCTGATACGGCGATGATAGGGGACGACCTCTGGTCGGATGTCCAAGGGGCCCAGCGCGCCGGACTGCAGGGTTGGCTGGTTCGCACCGGCAAATACCAGGAGTCCGCGTTGCACGGCAGCGGCATAGACCCTGACCGCGTTCTCGACAGCATCGCAGCACTGGAGTAGGAGCGAACCTCTTATCTTCCGGCCCATCAGCCTGCTTTTCTCTACCCGGAGTTCTGTTGCGATTTCGACACTTTCTGTCGGTCGTGGTGTTACTTGCCCCATACCCACTGCGGGCTCAAAGCTCACTGGATACGGTTGCGTCGTCGGTCGATTCTGCTCTGGTGATCCACCGAGTTCAAATCCAGCGCCGTGATATCTTCGACCCTGATGAGCGGAGCTGGCTAGCGCGGCTCGCCAACAAGCTGCATTTCCGGACTCGTGCTCCAATAATTCGACGGGAAGTGCTCCTTCGCCCCGGTCAGCCCTACGATTCAGCGCTGGTAGCGGAATCGGAGCGGAACCTGCGAGCTCTCGGCATCTTCCGCCGGGTCCAGATCGACTCGGTGCGAACCGACTCCGGGCTGGTTCTGCGGGTGCTTACCAAGGATGGATGGAGCACGCAGCTGGATTGGAGGTTCCGGAGTACCGGTGGTGAAGTAGCGTTCACCATCGGGCTGGTGGAAGACAACCTGCTGGGTACCGCGTCGGCGGCGGCCGTCCGCTACCGGAAAGATCCCGACCGGTCCACCGTGGCGCTGAACTTCAGTCGCCGGCGGCTTTTTGCGAGCACGGTGGGTTTCGGCGTTGCCTATGAAAACCGATCGGACGGAAGGGTGGCCGCACTCAGCCTCGAGCGGCCCTTCTTTGCGCTCAATTCCCCATGGGCATTCCGGGTCGGCGGCGACGACCGGGAGGAGCGGGTGCTTCGTTTCCGGGAGGGCTTGGAGCTGCCCAGAGACACGCTGACGCGCAGGTTCAGCATCGTGCGGGGATCCGCGGCGTGGGCCCTGCGCGGCTCCAGCGCCGGCTATCTACGAGTGGGAGTGGGTGCCCAGGTGCGACGGGATGACACTCTCCGGGTCGGCTCGGCGGCCGCGTTTCCTCACAGCGTTACCGCCTCCCTGGGGCCCTATCTTGTCTGGAACCGGGCCCGATTTCTCGAAGCCAGAGGCTTCGCGGGATTTGCCCGTGAAGAGGATGTGGATCTCGGTACGACAGTCCGGATCGGCCTCCAACTCGCACCAAAGCTGTTCGGGTACGACCGGAATGGCATTGGCCCCGAGGTGAGTGGCCGAGTCGGAGCGCGCTTACCCGGTGGATTCGCGTACTTGGATGCACTGGCAAACGGGCTGTACAGCGGGGCTGGTCTCGACTCCGGAGCCGTGCAATTGGCGGGGACGGTTGTTCTTCAACCTGCCTCGAAGCACGTAGCGGTGTTCCATTTGCAAGGAGGGTGGCTCAAGGATCCAGTGCCCGGCGAGGAGTTCGACCTGGGTTTGGGAAGCGGCCCTCGGGCCTTTGGAAGCCACGCGTTTACCGGTGACCGTGCATTCTTCAGTACCGCTGAGTATCGCTATACGGTTGTGGATGATCTCTGGGGACTGTTAGGCCTTGGTATCGCCGGTTTTGTGGATCATGGAGGGGCCTGGTACGCCGGTTCTCCACGGCGGGTCGGTTGGGATGCCGGAATTGGCCTTCGACTCGGAGCCAGCCGGTCCACCGATACTCCTGCCCTTCGATTCGATTTGGCACGCCGATTCGCCAATGACGTAGAGAAAGCAGGGTGGGTCATTACGGTCGGGAAAGGGTTCGTATTCGGTGGCTCTCTCAGGGGTGCCAACTGAGGAGGTCCAAGTGGCTCGACGGAAGGAGACCGGTTCCGCCAACCCGCTCGTCGCCATGCTGCTCGAGATCGTCGATCAGGCCTTCGATCACAAGAGCTGGCATGGGACCACGCTGCGGGGATCACTCCGGGGATTGACACCCGAAGAAGCGCTCTGGAGGCCAGGCCCGAAACGGCACAACATCTGGGAGCTCACCCTGCACGCGGCGTACTGGAAGTACGTAGTTCGGCGACGGCTGGCGGGAGAAGCCGTGGGCTCGTTCGAGCGGAAACCGAGCAACTGGCCGGACATCCCCGACCCGGCTAACGGAAGCGCCTGGAAACGAGACGTTGGGTTCCTCGAGAACGAACATCGGAAGCTGCGCGAAGTCGTACGTGCCCTGAGCCCTGCCGAGCTGAGCCTTCGTTCACCCCGCGGCGTCTGGACCTACGCCGAGGAAATTCATGGCATAGCCGCACACGATTTATATCACACCGGGCAGATTCAGCTGATCAAGCGGTTGATGAGGTAGCGAAACGGAAACCTGTGGGCGGCTGCGCAGATATCTCACCAGTAGAATCGTCCCAACGATCAGCGCTATGATCAGGAGCAGCAGGGTAAGCACGGTAATTCCACGCCGGCCGTGTCGGGGCGAGTTACTGTACGACATGTCCTCCGCCTTTGGATGGTCGGCTCATTCTATGCGCCTTCGTTCTGAGAAGCCAGCCATGGCCCTCCATTCCTGCCGTGACTGAATCGATTCCTCCCAGCGAGTCGGGCAGTGGCCGAATAGATTCACCGGGGCTGCTCAGCGCTGAGCTGCTGATCGGTCTGATAGCTGCGGCCGTGGCGCTGCTGGTCTTCTCCTGGCTGGGCCGCGAGATCGTCGCCGGCCCTACGCCGGCAGCCGACGAATTCCTCCGAAACGCGGTACGCGAGCGTGCCTCACCCGGACTCACCGGGCTGATGATCGCCGCCAGTCGGTATGGAGGACCTTCCTGGCTGTTTCCCGCCGGCACGGCGCTCGCGATTGCCTTCTTCCTTCGGGGGTGGTCCCGCGGGGGGCTCCTGATCCTGGTGACCATGGCAGGAGCCGGACTGCTCAACACGCTGCTCAAGCAGAGCTTTGCGCGGCCGCGTCCGGCTGCGTTCTTCGACTATGCCACACCCCTCTCGCACAGCTTTCCCAGCGGGCACGCCTTTTTTGCGGCGAGCTTCTTCGGCGGGCTCGCGGTGCTCCTCACCGATCGAATTCAAAGCAGGGCGTTGCAAGTGGCCGTCTGGGTGGTCGCGCTCGGCCTCATTCTCCTGGTGGGATTCTCCCGGGTCTACCTCGGTGTTCACTACCCGAGCGACGTGCTGGCCGGCTATTCGGCAGCGGTCGTCTGGGTGGCTGCGGTAGCAGTGGGTGATCGGCTGGTCGTACACCACCGCCGACGGCGGCTCCTTTAAGTGGGCTGGATTGCGGCAGTTCTGAACGACTCCTCAGGGACGGGAGACGGCGCCACGAATGCCCGGCGGCTGGAGGAGATCTTCGCCACCGGCGGGCGCGAGGCTCGGGTCATCGGGGCCAGGACCGGTGCTCAACTCCGCGACGAGATGGAACGCGCGGTCCAGGAAGGATGTGAGGTCCTTGTCGCCGGGGGTGGCGATGGGACCATCAATACGGCGGCCTCCGCCCTGGCCGGGCGGGATATTCCCCTGGGGGTGATACCACTCGGCACCTTGAATCACTTTGCCAAAGACCTGGGCATTCCGCTCGAGCTGGAGGAAGCGGCCAAGGTGGTGCTCGACGGGACCATGTGCCGAGTGGATGTGGGTGAAGTGAACGGTCACCTGTTCCTGAACAACTCCAGTTTGGGAGTTTATCCGGCAATCGTACGACTCCGGGAGCGTTATCAGGCCGGCGGTTTCGGCAAGTGGATCGCAGCGTTGTGGGCCGGCCTCACGGTGCTGCGGCGCCACCCATTCATGGCGGTTCGGATCACTGCGGAGGGTGAGACCAGGATCCGGCAGACGCCGTTCGTCCTGGTGGGGAATAATCAGTACCGTATGACCGGCTTGAACGCCTCGACCCGGGAGTCGCTGGTAGGCGGGCAGCTCGCGGTGTATGTGGTGAATGCCGAGCGCCGGACAGGTCTGCTCCGATTGGCCTGGCAGGTTATTCGAAAAGGTCCGGAAGAGGTGGAGGAGCTCGATCTCCTGACGGTCGAATCCACCATCATCGAGACTCGGCGCCGCCGGCTCCAGGTCGCGCTCGATGGGGAAGTCGTTCCACTCGAATCACCCCTGGAGTACCGCATCAAGCCGGCTCACTTGCGAGTCTATGTGCCCGCCGCCAGCTCGGCTTGCCATCCTCTCCCTGCCCCGCCATCTTCAAACGGCTTGCCGAACAGCCCGCCGGCGAGCTCGCCTCGATCTCCGCCGCTCTGAGACGGATTTCGCCCGAGATCATTCTCAGCCGGCGGCTCCTTCATCGGTCCTTCCGCTCGTCTTCGGCGTCTTGGTCACCGGATGCCAGGGGAGATGGCCGTCCCCTTAAGCGAGGACAATTCATGCGCCGGCTCCGCATCGGCATTCTCGATCTCGTAACCAAGAGTCCCAATCCTTCCCTTTATGGCCGGGTGATGAACGCCAACCTGGCTAGCATAATGCCTCAGGTCGTTGGTGTCTGGTGTGAGCAGGAGGGTCATCAGGTCCAGGTGGTTTGCTATACCGGCCTGGAAGATCTGCTCGAGGTGTTGCCCGCCGATATCGACCTCGTATTCATCGGAGCCTTCACTCAGTCGGCCCAGCTCGCCTATGCCCTGAGCAACTTCTTCCGCCAACGCGGCGCGGTGACGGTGCTGGGCGGCCCGCACGCCCGCTGTTATCCCGAGGATGCGCGGAAGTACTACGACTACGTTCTCGGGTTTACCGACCGGGCTGCCATCGCAGAGGTGTGCCGGGAGTGTGAGCCCCACCGGCCGCTGGGGCGGGAGCTGGCGGCCGCCCGGCAGCCATTGGAGCTGCCAACGCTGCAGGAACGGTGGAAGTTCGTGGAGCGGACCCTGGCCAAGGCTCCGACCATCAAGATCGTGCCAATGATCGGCAGCCTGGGTTGCCCCTACACCTGCAGCTTCTGCATCGACTCGACGGTCGACTATCAGCCGCTCAGCTTTCCCCAGCTGCGGGACGATTTGAAGTTCCTGGTGACCAAGGTAAAGAAGCCCATCATCGGCTGGCACGATCCCAATTTCGGGGTGCGGTTCGATGATTACATGGAGGCGGTGGAGGCCTCCGGCACCGTGGGGAGCATCCGGCACATCGCGGAAAGCAGTCTATCGCTCCTCTCCGAAAAGCACTTGCAACGACTCCAGAAGAATGGGTTTCGGGCGATTCTGCCGGGCATCGAATCATGGTACGATCTGGGGAACAAGTCGAAGACCCGGCGAACCGGTCTGGACAAGGTGAAGCTGGTCTCCGATCACGTGAACATGATTCTCCGGTACATCCCCTATATCCAGACCAATTTCGTGATGGGCCTCGATGGAGACATGGGGGCTGAGCCATTCGAGCTCACCAAGCGGTTCATCGATCTCTCGCCGGGGGCCTTCCCGGCGTATTCACTTCTCTCGGCGTTCGGCCGAGCCGCGCCGATGAACCTCGAGTATCAGCGGGATGGCCGGGTCTTGCCCTTCCCCTTCCACTTCCTGAACAACAACCATGCAATGAACGTCCGGCCCAAGCATTACTCCTGGCCGGAGTTCTACGATCACCTGATCGACGTGACCCGGTATTCTTTCTCCTGGCGTGCCATCGCGCGGCGGGTCCCGGCTACCGCCACGGCGATCCCGAAATGGATGAATGTGGTGCGGGCGGTTTCTTCGGAGGGGTTCGGCCGAATTCGTTACCACCAGACTATCCGGCGGCTGCTCGACAGCGACCGTTCGGTGAGAGACTATTTCGAAGGTGAGACCGATACCTTGCCGCAGTTCTACGTTCGGCGGATTCGGTCCGAGCTAGGCGCCGCCTACCGCTTCCTGCCCGAGGGGGCCCTTTCCCACGATCCGAACGCCTATCTCCATGCCACTACCGAGCCGGCCTTGGGATCCACCGTCCAGCTCGGCCGCCCGCTCGTCCACTAGGTGAGATCACTGGTCGGGCACGCGGTACTGATCGCTGGCCCGGGTGCGGGCACCGTTTCGGTTCTCGGCCCCGCGTCCGCCACGAAACTCGAAATGCTCCTCTGCCATCAGTCGTTCACCCTGAGGGGTGGCTGCAGTGGCGAGATGCCAGAGTAGCAGCTTTTGGCCGATAGTGGTTGCGGGCAGCCAAACATTAGGCTCCAACCCAGGATAGAGGGAGGCAAACTCGGGCCGAAGCCGAGCCTCGCGGACGTTTCCCTGCACGGAGACCTCCTTTCGTGGCGGCCGTGTTTTGACCGGGGCTGCATTAAGGTCGCCCGATTTACGAAGCCCGCAAGAGCGTAGGTGAGAGCAGTTTTGGAGCTTGAGGAGAGTCAGACAGCGGAATAGTTTACCCACCCAGCGGCGCCGTAGCCAAGTGGTAAGGCAGAGGTCTGCAAAACCTCCATTCGTCGGTTCGATTCCGACCGGCGCCTCTGTGAGCCACAATAACTTAGGGCCTCCATCCTGGAGGCCCTTCGCGCATCTGGGAAGGTTTTTGGGAAGGTTCAGCCGAAAAGGGGCGCAAGAAGCCGAGAAGCTACCGGCATCATCGCTGCAAGTCCATAACCCTTCGGGCGTTTACCCCGACTGAGTCCCAAGAAGCCGCTCGAACTCTTGGCGGACGATCCCATAGCACTCGCAGGCCACCCCTTCCAACCCACGTCCAGTCCGGATCGTAATCACCCCGCGGTGATAGCTGATCAGTTTCAGTCGCTGAAGCGCCGCCGCGGTCTCTGACACCGTGGCTCGCCTCACGCCGAGCATTTGCCCCAAAAATTCGTGGGTGAGCGGGAACTCGTTCTGATTCACGCGATCACGGACGATGAGAAGCCAGCGCGCGAGGCGCTGCTCGACGGAATGCGCGCGATTACAGGCAGTGCTCTGCGAGACTTGTGTCATGAACGCCTGAGTATAGCGCTCTAGGAGCTGTCGAAGTCGGCCTTCCCGGTGGGCCTCTCGGCGAAAAACCGCGCTGTCCAGGCGCTCGGCTTGACCGGCGACCTGGACCATGGCCCTTCCCGGAGAACTCGTCGCCCTGAGGAACACCGGAAGCCCCACCAACCCCTCATTCCCAATGGTGCCGACCTCGACCGTGCGGCCGTCG
>JAICPP010000268.1 GCA_025929805.1 Gemmatimonadales bacterium
CAAGCAATCGTCAAGTTCCGTCGACCTAAGCTCTTGCTCAGGCCGTTTTTTTGCCGTGACAGGAGAGAGAGGCGTCGAAAGCGCTGCAAGCCACTATCGGCATTTGTCCGCCGTTTGTCCGCGTGAAGGTGCAAAAAACCGCCAAAAACCACCAAACACGGCTATACAACAAAACGGGCTAGTGAGATTCTAGCCCGTTGTGTGTGTTGCAGTTCTGTTATGCAGCGTGTAGTGCTGTTATTTCTCTGATCGGATTATGAGTCCGCTGCTCTAACCGACTGAGCTAAGGGCCCCCGAATGACCAAAGTTCATTTGAGGGCACCGCTTAAACAAGAGCGCGATGGGTTCGACAGGAGTGCCGCCAACCGGAGTTCGAGACTATGACAACGGCATTCATCGTAGCCGCTTTCGTGACTGTAGGCATTGTCTACATAATCCTGAAGAAAAACGGATCTCGGTGAAACAGGGGCACCGATCGGGGGACTCTGGTAGTGCCACTCGCTGAGTGGCGACGGCGAGCAGAGGAGCTCAAGGCTGATGTTTACGCGCTCTATCTCGCCGCCCGTGATCCGAGGGTGCCCTGGTATGCAAAGGGACTGGCCATCCTGGTGACTGCCTACGCCTTTAGCCCGATTGACCTCATTCCGGACTTCGTACCCGTCCTCGGCTATCTAGACGACCTGGTGCTCCTCCCCTTAGGCATCGCACTCACACTTAAACTGATCCCGTCCCACGTCTGGGCCGAGTGCCGCGCGCAGGCACGGGTCGACAGCGCGGCGCGGTCGCGGGCCGGGTGGGTTGCGGCAGGCGTCATTGTCCTTCTCTGGCTGCTCCTGTTCGCCTGGCTGGTGGGCCAGTTCTGGAACGGTGAACCTCACCTCGTTGAGCAGTAGGACCCAAAGCAAAACCCCGGGCATCCAACCCGGGGTTCTCTGTTTCGGACCTGGGTGGGCTAAAAAGTTGTGCTGGCGTTGTTGGAGCAGCGGGTCGATCCGGTCTCGCACACCTTGAAGGTGTAGGTGCCGGACTGCTGCGAGAGCTTCGTGGTAAGAGCTTTCCCATCATTCGTAGTGTTCCGCAGCTTCACGCCGTTCCGATAGAGATCCACTGAGGAGCCGCTCGCCCCCGACCAGGTGAGTTCCATGAAAAGACGGCCGGTGCTCACCCAGCCTCTCACCTTGAGCTGAATTCCATTGATGCTCGGGAGTGTTGGAGCAGTTGGAGCAGACGTTTGGCCGTCGGTCCCCCGGCAGCTCCTGCTCGCGCGGTTCGCCGCCTTCTGGGCCAGCGACGCCATCGCGCTCCGAATTCCCGACTGCTCCAGATAATTCTTGTTGTATTGCCAGCTGATAAAGGCACAGGGATAGGAGCTGCTCAGCAGGGCAGACCCAAAGCGCTCCACCTCGTCTGCCGACATCGTCGTCAGGTTGGGATCACCGCCATGGATGACATTGAGTCCAACGACGAGGCCCAGTCCCAGGCGCTCCGCGTTGGCGACGTTCTCGCGGATGTAGGCATACGGGTCACCCCGCCGGCCGGTGTACTGAGCCCACGCAGCATCGAGATACTGGTAGGTGCCGCTCCAGTTGTCCAGGTACCCAGGCTCGGTCCGCGCGATCGTCACCATGTTGGGCCAGTACTGCTTGCTGTACCTCGCCATCTCCTCGATGGTGGACTGTGAGATCGGTTGACCGTTCCAGTTGTAGGAATCCTGCGGCTCGTCGATGAGGTAGTGGCCGATGATGGTGCCGTCGCTCACGTAAGGCGAGAAATCAACTCCCCTGAACCGATCCACCCGAGCCTTCCACTTGGTCAAGCTGAAGTGTCCCTCAGCGTCCTTGTAATTGCTCTCGCTGCCGGCAAACATGAGAATCACCTTGGCGCCGCGAGACTTGATCTCCGCCAGCTGGTCCAGCAGGAATTCCGGCCAGATGTTTCGCATCGCACCGTTGTACAAATCGCCGAATTCACCGGTCGGCAGCGCATAGGTGCCGAAGGGAATTCCTCCCCGGAAACTCGTCGCGAACATCGGCCCGGCGGGGGCGGCGATCGGCTCGGCAGTCTCAATGGGGGTTGTTGCATCGGAGCTGCTGGTGAGCTGGTCCGCATCACAGCCGGCGAACGCGGCGGCGACCAACGGCAACGCAAATGCCCTGAGGCGGGCTCCCCGGCGAGCCAACTTGTACAGGTAAGTCATGCGGCATCCTGTGGCTGAGGTGAATAGTCGCGGTCAGCTGAGGCCGACTCCGGCGGACCGGATCAGCGGCTCCTAGCCAATGGCTGACGCGAGGGGATGAGGCTTAGACCTCACCTCGGAATGGATTGCAGGTCCCGCAGGATGGGAGATGAAGGGGCTCCCACCCACGTTTGGCTAGTATCGGCCGGGGGGGTTGGAGCTTTAGGAGAGTCTGAACTGGGTCAAGCGGGACCTGTAACGATCAGGAGCCCACTTGCTGTGCCGGCGAGATCAACACCCGTACCGCTTCGATCAGCTCGTCCACCGAGAAGGGCTTTTGGAGGAACCGCTTGGCCATCTCGCCCTGGGGCCGCTCGTACGCTGAGATGTAGAGGAGAGGGGGTGGTGACGGGAGTTGGGCAACCTCCAGAGCGAATGCGTGACCTCCCATGCCCGGCATCACCAAATCGGTGACCACCAGCGCGATCTTCCGGCGAGTCGTCCGCAGGAACTCCAACGCCTGCTCCCCATCATTCGCCAACATGACCCGGTAACCCTGTTGGGTCAGTGCACGCTCCATGAAGGCACGCGCCACTGCTTCATCGTCGACCACTAGGATGTTCTGCTGCATCTCGGCACTTTGCCTCTACGAGGGAGACCAAGTCAGGTATGCGCGAACCCGCGGGACACGCCGATTCACCGTCGGAAGATCAGGGAAGCGGCTGTGTCGCGTGGTGACGCTCACGTCCGCACCGACTCCCACTGGTCCCACAAAGGGAACCGTTGCACCGGCACGAAGAAAAGTGGCCAGATGATTTCCTCCGCTGCCGTGAATACTCTGAAGCCAGAGGAGCCGCCCGTCCGCCCGAAGCCATTCCCGTCCATCTCTGACCAGTGATGCTCCCATGCGAGCACCCGCACCGGGACCAATGTCGTAGTCTCTCCGCCAGTAATTACCATACTCCGCCGTAATGGTCCCCAGCAGAATTCCCTCGCCATGGACCCGTACGTGCAGCTCGGTTCGCGCCCCCAGCCAGCCTCGGTACCACAAGCCTGTACTCACGCTGTGAGCGCTCGTTTGCAGTGCGGGGAGGTCGTCGAAGTCGTAGTGCTGGAATACGCCGAGAACGAGCTGGTTTTTGTCGCCGGTGCCCAGTCTCGTGCGAGTAAGCAGACCCGAGATGGCGAGGTGGTGGATGATACCCGTACTGTGCGGGCTGAGCTGGACCTGGAACTGGAAGACATCGTATGGCCGGAG
>JAICPP010000021.1 GCA_025929805.1 Gemmatimonadales bacterium
GAGACGCGCAGGGCCTCCGTCACCCGGAAGCATGAGATCACCGCCTCCGCACGCCACTGTCGCTGAGCTGAGGATGGCGCAGACCAGAGGACCAGAGATGCTGGCAGCTCTGATAAACATGACTCCCGTCCTGGCTTAGTAGCCCTTCCAGAGTACCGGGAAGCTCCCCGCCCAGATAGGATCTGGCTCACATTGCGGGTGCCCGGAGGCGCGACATCCCCCCGATGAGACCCCGGGGCACGTGCCGAAGTAGAGTAACGATAAGCTTATAGCGCAGCCCCGGGACGCACACCACCCGGCCGCCTCGGTCCAAGCTTCGAAGCGACGCCCCAACCACCTGCGTGGCCGATAGCCACATCCAGGAAGGCAGCTTGCGGACATCCACTTCCATCCGCTGGTGGAATTCAGAACGGGTGAATCCAGGGCACAGGGCCTGGACCCGAATCCCCGTCCCCTTCAGCTCGGCGGCAAGACCCTCGGTGAAGTTCGTGAGGTATGCCTTGGTGGCGCAGTAATTCACGTTTCCTGCTGAATACAGAAAAGAGGCGACGGACGAGACGTTGATGATGCCTCCTCGGCCGTTCTGGAGCAGTACCGGCAGTACGGCTTGAGTCAGGCGCATGGGGGCCATCGTATGAAGTCGGAGCATGTCCTCCTGCTGCTTCGGGCTCGCATCAGCCAGGTTCCCCCGGCTTCCGAACCCGGCATTGTTGATCAGCAGCTCAATGCGGAATGAGCCCGCTACGAGGCCGACCAGCCGGGATACGTCGTCATCCAGCGTGAGATCGGCAGGAAACACGTCCGCCGCCACACCGTAGCGACCTTCAATGTCTCGCCGCACGGCTTCCAGCCGATTGGCATCACGGGCAACCACCAGCAAGTCGTATCCTCTCGCCGCGAGCTGATCGCAGAACTCCTTCCCTATTCCGGCAGTGGCTCCCGTGACGACCGCCAGCGGTCGCGTGGTTTCAACCGGCATATGAGCTCCGTCTCAGCTCTGTAGTCCGCTGCGAGTGGCAGGCCCGAGCGGGCGCGGAAGAGGTGTGGTGGTCCGGGAGGAGAGAGACCGCAGTCGCTCTGCGGCCTCGAGCAGAATGTCCTCGGTCTTACAGAATACAAACCGGACCAGACGCTCCCCGTGTCCGGCCCGAAAGAAGCTCGAGCCCGGGACGGGCGTCACTCCGACTTCGCGCGACAGCCAGACTGCGAACTCCGTGTCCGACAACGGCGCACCCGCCGTGGCAGGGCCGGGAACTCCGGCGAAGTCAGCGAGGATGTAGTACGCCCCTTCCGGTGAGGTGCAGGTAAAGCCGGCGTCGATGAGGGCGCCGTACAGCAGGTCTCTTCTCGCACGATAGTTCTGCGCGAGTGTGTGGTAGAATTCAGCCCCGAGCTTATCCAGTGCCTCGGCTACTCCCTCCTGCAGCGGAGCCGGAGCCCCCACCGTCAGAAAATCATGCACTTTCCGTATGGCATCGGTGAGTTCGGCGGGAGCCAGTATCCAGCCAACGCGCCAACCGGTGACGCTGAACGTCTTTGAAGCTCCGCTGATGGTGACGGTGCGATCGCGCATCTCCGGCAACGTCGCGATCGGAATATGCTCGCCTTCGAAGCGGATGTGTTCGTATATCTCGTCGGTGACCGCCAGCGCGTCGTGCCGCACGCAGAGATCGCGAATGGCCTCGAGCTCAGCGCGGGTGAGGACCCTGCCCGCGGGATTACTGGGCGTGTTGACGATGATTGCGCGGGTCCGGGCAGAGAAGGCGGCCGCGAGGCGATCCAGATCGAGCGGCTGGCCCGGCTCGAGCGGGACGTAAATCGGTCTCGCGTCTGCCAGGATCGTATCTGGGCCGTAGTTCTCGTAGAACGGCTCGAACACGATCACTTCGTCACCGGGATCGACCAGAGCCAGGAGGGCGGAGATCATCGCTTCAGTCGCCCCGCACGTCACCGTGATCTCCCGGTCCGGATCGGCCGTGATTCCATACCACTGCTGGTACTTGCGTGCCAGCGACTCCCGGAGCCGCTGCGCCCCCCAGGTGATCGCATACTGATTGATGTCGGCGTGAATCGCACGGCTAGCCGCGTCTTTCAGTAGCTCCGGCGCCGGGAAGTTGGGAAATCCCTGAGCGAGATTGATCGACCGGTGCTCCCGGGCCAGACGGGTCATTCCCCGAATGACCGATTCCCTGAATCCATGGGTGCGACGGGCTGTGCTCACGGCAGCTCCGCTGCGATGGGCTAAGATGGAATTGGCAGTGGTGAAGACTACATGCCGCAGGCCCGGTGGGGCCAGTTGCTAGTGGCCCGATGGTTGCCCTAGACTGCCGGCATGACAACGCCAGCCGGTCAGCCCTTCGACGTCGTCGACCTCCACAGCCATCTGGTACCCGACGTCGATGACGGTACCCGCACCATAGCGGAATCGATTGAGGCCTTGGCCAGCCTTTTTGCCGAAGGCGTACGGACCGCGGTAACCACGCCCCATCTTCTGGTTCCCCACCTTCCCACGGAGGCCTCGATTCAGCGCGAGCTGGACAGGCAGCGCCGGAAATTCGAGGAGTTGTGCCACGCGGTGGAAGGGCGAGATGACCTCCCCGTGGTCCATCTGGGACAGGAGATCTGGGCGCCGGATGCCGCTACCGCTCGACGGGTGGTCCGCCGCACCGACGTCGGCTTGCCCGGCCGGTGTCTCCTGATCGAGTTTGGCTTCGAACTCCAGGGCAACCACAACGACGTCGTCCGGGAGACGTTGGATGCAGGGCGCCAGATCGTGATCGCTCATGTCGAGCGGTACTACTACTTGCCGAGTCATGATCCGATCGAGGTGATGCAAACCTGGCAGGAATTGGGTGCCTTGCTCCAGGTGAACGTCGGAAGCCTAACCGGACACTATCGGAGCTCGAGCCCGGAATCGGAGCGCCTGGCCTGGCAAATGGTGGCCCGCGGTCTGGTGGACATTCTGGCAACCGATCACCACGGTCCCCGTCGTCGAGGCGTCTCCCCCAATGAGGCGCTGAATGCACTCATCGCCCGCGGCGAGCTGGCGCTTGCCGAACGGGCGATGGGCGAAATTCCGGGTCGTGTGGTTCGGGACGATGACTTGCGTCACGTCTCCCGGGGCAGTGAGGTTGTTCCGATAGCCTGAAGCAACAGTCCCGCCGGTCCCCGTGAGGTCCCTCCTCCAGCAGCCACAGCCGCATCGATCTGATCCTTGATCCGTCGACGCAGCGTCCCATAGACCTGGCCAGCGGAGGGGTCTTCGAAGGCAATGGCGGTGCCCCGGATCTTGTAAGCACCCGCCTGAGCGTCCAGGACACCCAGTACACTGTCAACGTTGGAGAGCAACGCTCCGCTGAGCAGTTCCAGGCTGGGTGCTTCTTTCAGTGGCGCGCGCGAGTACCAGCCTCGCACCTTTTTAGGAGACCAGCGGTACTTCCGTGCCATCGCGGTCACCGTATCCTGATAGGCGCGTTCGATGAGAACCTGCTGCTGCCGGTAGACCCGGATGAAATTGGCGGCGCCGGCCAGGCTCATCCGCGTATCCGTCACGCCTCCCCCGGGTAACAGACGGGAGGAAGCAAACAGCCGGGTAAGGCGGGCCACCCGCATTCCAGCTTCCAGCCGGGAGTGGGCCGAGTCATGGGCTGCGCTATAGCGAGCGACCAAAGCCTCGAGTGAGTTCGAGCGGGTCGTTTCCTTGCTCTCTGGAGCGAGTGCCTCCCGCAATGACTTGGAGCGAAGCCTCGGGGCACGAGGCAGGACGGGAGCAGTTCTCTTGACGGAGTCTGCGTGCACCAGAGTGTCCGCGATCGCGGTCTCCTCCGGCCAGGCGGTCTTGCTGCTCGCCAGTGAAACCAGGGATGGTGGCTTACCCACCGTTTCCCGCCGCACTGCGGTTCGGTTCGGCTGCGCGGTTCTTCCGATCTTCTTGGCTGACGTGGCTGCTACCTGGCTCCTTCCAGCCCACGGCGGGCGGGGGCCCGAGAAGGCCAGTTGAATACCGGAGACCAGAAGCAGGGTCGAAATGCCGAGTGCCAATGGCCGGCGCCAGCGATGGGGGATAGAAACACCTCCGGGCATCGCCGCGTCGGGCGTGGCGGATCCCTGCTCGCTGGAGCCGCCCCCGCCTCCCAGCAGGCCCCATACCCGGCGTACTGCACGGGACCCAGGATCATCCTTGGCCGCTGCGACAATCGCCTTGTACTGGGGATGGAGCGTGATTGAGATCCACTTCGCGGTGGCCCGATGGTACACCCGCGAGCGAGCATCCACATCACCCTTGCGGATGGCCAATGCCAGCTCGTCGCTGGAGCGGTAGAGTTCCTCTTTGCCGGGCCTCAGTTCGACCAGATACATGGAATTAGCACTCGGTGGTTCGCGGGTCCTGGCACGCGCAGTCCAGGGCCCTGGTGTAGATGGAGAACGGTCGGGGTGCCGCTCAGGTATCGACCAGTACTGGGGAGCCAGTTCCGTGCTTATTTGGCGCGGGGGCGCGGAAAACGCCTGACCGACACCTCGGATTGATGCGTAAGTCGAAAAGGGCCATTATCTTGAGAGGCCGGTCGGAAATCGGGGAGGGTCAGCCGGCGGGAAGAGCGACTGCTCGGCGGGGGTGGATGGCACTGCAAAATGGTGCGTTTTTCGGCTGCAAGCTGTGTAATGCAAGACGTTTCGTTCGCTCGGTGTATTTATTAGTGTGCGATCGTTACTTTCGGACTGGCAGATCCGGAAACTCGCCCCTACCCGTCAGTCAACGCTGGCCCCCTGCCGGGCGGCGATTGGAGGGTGCATGATCTCACCGCAACGCAGGATTGATGACGATCCCTGGTTGGCAGCTCACCAGGCGCGTCAGGGCTCTGGAGCCGCCTCTCTCCTTCTCGCAACCCTTCTCGGATTCGGTATCGGAGTGCTCGCCGCGCCCCAACCGGGAAGCAAGACTCGCAAGCTTCTGCGCAAGCGCTTGGCTGCCTTGGGTGAGGAGGTGGGTGAAGGCCTGGAGGAGGTGCAGGAGGTAAGCAGCAAGGCGCGCCAACGAGCCCGGCAGCGACTGGCCAAGTTGCGGGAAGAGGCTGGCGACGAATGGGAAGGCGTAGGAGAACGTTGGCAGCGGGTCAAGAGCCGTATCCGCGATACGGAGCCGGAAGAGAGCGACGAGTTCAGCCCATTCGGAGCGCTGTTTGCCCTGGCGGCCGGGGCGGCTGCGACCTATTTCCTGACCAGCGATCGGGCTGCACCGGTGAGATCACGGGTTCAAGGCGCGGCCTCCGACGTCAGGCGTCGAGCTACCGATCAATGGGATCGGTTCCAGCGCGGGGGTTTCCGCCCGGCTCGAGAGGGTGGGGCCGCTCAGCAAAGCCAGCCCGAGGCCGAGGCAGGCAGGACACCCACCGACGAGAGTCAATCGAGCTGATTCAGCGGTACCGAAAAGGTCCCCCGAGCGGGGACCTTTTTTGGGGCCTACAAGGCAGGAGACGTGGTGAAGGGTGCTCTGATCTTCTGCCGTGGCAGGTAGTCGAGCAGCTGGTGTCGGATGCGCTCGGCCTGCCGCAGCACTTTGGTAGGGTAGCGCCGGCAGCTTGGTGTTGCTCTGCTCCTAACGCACCCGTTATAGCGCAGCAGCGCCGATCGAACATCCTTGGTGCGCTTCAGGTATCCGGCAAAGACTCGAGTGCCATGGCAGATGTTCGCCTCGACCTGAAAGAGATCATCGGAATCACAGTCGTACACACCGGCGTGAAAGCGCATTACCTGCATGAGACCGATCGCGCCGCGGTGGCTTACCGTCTCCGGCTCCAACCGGGCATTCTCGGTGAGAAGCACGCCAGCAAGCAGGCTGGGTGAGAGTTGCAGCTGCCTGGCTTCCTTGATGATCGCCCGAGCCACCCGATTGGCGATCTCCGGCTCCGCCGTGCCTCGAAGAATTTGTGCGAGTGGAAGATGATCGTAGCGATCAACGACTTCGCGTTCCCATCTGCTGCTGTCGATCGGCGCAGTGGTCGCCGACCCGCGTTCGATCCGGAAGTGAGCCGGCTTCCTTCCGCCAGGGTTGCCGGGCTGCCCCGAGCCAATGGGGACGGAGGGCGTCAACAGAAGCGCTCCGGCAAAGCCCGCCGCGGCCAGAAACGTCAGGAACGGCCGGGTGGGCGTCCTGAGCTGATTCCATGCTGCCCACCTCACCCGGAACTGAATAACCGGCCCCTTTCCCTAACCGTTGATCGAATCGCGGGCCGGGCCGGTACGCAAGAAGCGGGCGCACTCACTGTTCAGAAAGCTTACGCAGCTCCCAAGGATTACCTCCTCAAAGAGTTGCAGCCGAGGTTGTGAAAGTTTTTTACGAAGCGTCGGGCCGTGGCGGCCTGCCGGCGACTGGTGAAGCGGAAGATCTCTGGCCGATCTACAGCATGGAGGTGAGCAGTCCTATCATTCTCAGATCGTACGGATCGGGCGAAGGATCGTCGTCGGCAATGTCGTAGTTCTGTTGCGGAGTCTCCAGTATGAGAGGGACGTCACGGGCACGCTCGTCGCGGAGCAGCCAGCCGAACGCCTCCCTTCCGATTTTGCCCTCGCCCAGCAGCAGGTGGCGATCTTTGTTGGACCCCAGGCCGCCCTCACTGTCGTTGAGATGAAAGAATGCCGGCGGGCAGCCGGCAGCGGCCTCGAACTGGTCCAGGATCTTCCTCAGCTCCTCCTCTGACTTGCGGATGTCGTGCCCGGACGAGAACAGGTGACAGGTATCCAGGCCGTAGCCCGTGCGCGGTCGTAGCCGCTGGGGAACCCCTTCCAGAATTGCACCCACTTCTGCGGCCGTCCGTCCGAGTGTAGTCCCGGCCCCGGCCGTGTTCTCCACCAACAGGCGGGTGGCTCCCTCCACGCGCTCCAGCGCCTCGGTGATCGCCTGGGCAACCCGGCGGGCCGCAGCCTGGCGATCACCGCCGATGGCGGCGCCCGGGTGAAAGCAGATAGCTCCCACGCCCAATGCGGTGGACCGCTCCAGCTCCTTACACAGTCCCCCGCGGGCACGAGCCGACTTGACTTCGTCCTCCGTGGCGGTGTTGAGCACGTAGGCAGCATGCACCACCACCTGCGCCGGTGCGATCCCGGCCTGGTCGAGCGCGGCCCGGAAACGCTGAACCCGGTCGGGCCGCATGGTCGCCTTATCGCCGTAATATTGCGGCGGCGCGGTAAAGATCTGGAGCGCAGTCATCCCGGCGTTTCCCGCTCGAAGCGCCGCCATACTGATGCCGCCATTTGCTACTGTATGAGCACCGATATACTGTGCCACATCGAGCTCCGAACCTGGCCTCCGGTGATGGCCCGCACAGACCTGTTCCGCACGCGACCGCATCCTGGGTCCGATCGATCTGCTCCCTTCTTCTTCTGTACTGGAGGTTAACGTGGCACGTAACAAGGATGAAGCGATCAACAGCTACATTACCGACATGCTCTCGCTGGAAGAGCACATCGGAAAGGCGGTGCGGGGTCAGCTGGAAGACCTGGAAGACTATCCGGAGGTCACCCGCGATCTGAAGCAGGTGCTCCGCAAGGTGGAGAAGCACGTCTCGGACCTCAAAGAGCTCAGCGACCGCCGGAATGCCAAGGGAGCCGCCGATGCAATCAAGCGGGCCGGCTCAGCCTTATTGGGACTGGGTGCGGCTGCGGTGGACCTGGTTCGAACCGAAGGGTTGCCCAAGAATCTGCGGGATGATTACACCGCCTTCAGTCTGGCGACGATCGGCTACGTGATGCTTCACACGACTGCCCTCTCACTGGAGGAGCAAGAGGTGGCGGAGCTTGCTCGTCAGCACTTTGCCGATTACGCGCAGGCGGTCACTCTGCTCCACAACGTGATCCCGGGAGCGGTGGTACGCTTTCTTCGGGAGGAAGGGCTACCGGTGCGGGAGGACGTGCTGCCCGAGATCAGCCGGACAATCGAGGAGATTTGGCGGTCCCAGTCCGATCAGGCGCCAAGGGCTGAAGAGACTTCGATCGGCCGGAGCCGTTAGTCCGGCGCCCGTTTTCGGCCGCAGCTCGATCGATGTGATGCCGGCAGTAGAACAGGCGTGCCGGCATCACGTTGAGCGGCTCGAAATCCTGGTGGACTGACCCGAAGACCTGCTGCAGATACGGCAGTACTGCCCGGGTAAACTGGTAGACCAGAAATGCCCCGTTGGCATCCAACACCGAGTGAGTCTTGCGGAGGATGCGGTCGCGCAGCCCAGGAGGCATGGTGGTGTAAGGAATCCCGGAGATGACGTAATCGGCGCGGTCCAACTGCAGGCGGTCTAATACGGCGTCCGCGTCGGCAGCCGAGCCGTGAATGACGTGGAGCCGATCATCGCGCACCTTCCCCTTCAGAAATCGCACGAAATCCGCGTTCGTCTCCAGCGCCACCAGCACCGCATCCGGTCGCATTCGCCGAAGAATCTCGGTGGTGAACGTGCCCACCCCCGGCCCGTACTCGAGTAATACCCGGGCACGACTCCAGTCGACTTCGGCCAGCACGTGATTCACCAGAAAGCGAGAGCTGGGAATGAGGCTCCCCAGCATTCGGGGATGCTTCAGGAAATTACGCCCGAAGAGCAGGAGCTGCTCCGAGCTGGAGGAGCGTTGTGGCGAGGACACTTTGGGAACGATCTGCCTTTCAGACGGGCTTGCGGGAGAACCTGCCCGACGCCGGCGTGAGCCGGCGTCGGCGGGCGCGTCACCAATGGGCATCGCGCCCGGGATTGGCCCTAGCGGGTGGTATCCCGCTTGACATCGCCTTCTTTCACGGTCGTATCCGTGTCGACGCTAACCGTGGTGTCGCTCTCCACGATCGTAGTATCCTGCGTCGTCCGGGGGGTAACCATGGTGTCGGCGCCCTCCCCTACCCGGGCGGTGTCTTCGCCGCCGCGCGCTTCGCACGCAGCTATTCCGACGACCAGCGCCAGTGCTGTGAGTACGGTCTTCATCTGACCCTCCGTTAGATGTAAAAGTCGTCCTGGCCTCAGCCTCAGTCCTGCGGCCAGGCCGGCCCGTGGCAGCCAAGCCCTCAAGGCTGTCACCCCTCCGGTAACCAGTGCAGTGACCTGTCTCACTCCGGCCCGCTTCATCCGCGCAGGGGATGGCTCGCAATCTTACTCCCGAACTCGAGCGGCTGCAACGGTATATTGCCCCATGCCCGAGGCTGGCAAGGTCTGGATCGGTACGTCAGGGTACGTGTATCGGCATTGGCGGAAGGGGGTCTTCTATCCTGCAGGCCTCAAGATCCGCGAAGAATTGGGATACTATGCCCGCCGCTTTCCCACCGTCGAGCTGAACAATCCGTTTTATCGCCTCCCCACCGCCGACATGTTTCAACGCTGGCGCGAGGCCACGCCGGAAGGCTTCCAATTTGCCGTGAAAGCCAGCCGTTACATCACCCATATACGGCGACTTCAGGATGTCGGCGGCGAGGTTCAGCTCTTCAGGGAACGGGCGGAGCACCTCGGTCCAAAGCTTGGCCCGGTGCTCTTCCAGCTTCCGCCCACCCAACAGCTCGACCTCCCCCGGTTCACCAAATTCCTCCCCCTTTTATCTCCCGACCGTCGCTGGGTGCTTGAATTCCGTCATGCGAGCTGGCATAGAGCAGAGGTCTACCGGCTCCTAGCCGATCACGGCATAGCGCTCTGCATACCGGTGGGAAGCGGACTTCATCCCGATCGGGTTACCACCAGCTCGTTTACCTACGTCCGAATGCATCGAGGACAGGAGCCGCGCGGCGGGTTTTCCACCTCCGAGCTGCAGCACTGGGCGGCGCAGGTGCGCGCCCTTCGAGGGGCAGGCAAGGACGTTTACGTCTACTTCAACAATGACTGGGAGGGATTTGCCATCAGAGACGCCTTCGCGCTGGAAAAGCTCCTCGGAATCAGTCGTCAGCCGGACTAGCCCGCTTGCGGGATCAGTCGAGCCAGCGGGTAAGTTCGGCCGCGGGTTTTCTGCGCCGCGGCGTTTCTGCTTGAGCGGGGTAGCCGAGCGAGAGAATACCAACCACCCGGAATGAGTCTGGAACCAGCGCGAGTTCGAGCAGCGCCTGGTCCCGCATGACTCCCCCGGTCCTGAGATACGTCCCCAGCCCCAGCGATTGCGCAGCCGTCATCACGTTGGCAATGGCCATCATGCTTGCGGCATAGTCCTCCTCCCGGGTGATCTCGTCCTGGCTTACCGCGGTCAGCGCCACGATGTAGGCGGGAGTCTCCAGGGAATCACGCCGGACCTTGTCTGCAGCCGCCCGCGCTTCGGCGCTGGTTTGATCATCAAAGCGCTTGAGTCGGTGGCGCGCCCGAATTTCGGCAAAGCTGTCCCGGGCGCGGCCAGTCAAAACCACGAAGCGCCAGGGTTCCGTCAGTTTGTGGTTAGGGGCCCGTACCGCGCACTCGAGCAGCCGCTCGATCGTGGCCCGGCTCACCGGGTCCGAGCGGAAGCGGCGCACGGATGTGCGGCTGGTAATTGCAGTGATGGCGTCCATGGTCGGAATCTAGCTCGACCTCGTGGGTGTAAGGGCCTCGGGAGCAGCGCGGTCGCGGTATCGACGCGCCACGGCTATGAGGGCCACAAGGTCATAGAGCGAATGCGTCACGACTGGAGTGAGGAGGTTCCCCTGGGTCAGGAATAGGAGACCGAGATACACTCCCATGACGCCGGCAAACAGGGCGTACGTGGGGCTGGCGAAGTGAACCAGGCCAAAGAGAAGCGCCGTGATGAGGAGCCCCCACTCCGGGGAGAGCCATGCGGTAAGGGCCACCTGGATGACGCCACGAAAAAGGATCTCCTCGCTCAGTCCGGCAACCACCGCCAGCAACGCGAGCTCCATCCGAGACAGCGGTGCCAGCAATGGGCCGATCTGTTCGATCACGAGACCCACCAGCTTGCGGATCGGTTCGCTGGTACTGGCCAGCATCCACGCCAAGCCGCCCAGCAAGGGGAGAGTGGCCAAAGAGCCCCAGAGCAGAGCCGGAGCCGCGGGTCCGAGCTGCTGAAGCGGGGATACATCCAGCCAACGCGCGAGCGCCCAGGCCAAGAGCAGCAGCCCGGCCTCACCGCTTATCGCCAGACGCAGGAACCTGGTACTGCGGATTTCTTTACTTGGCCCGCTCGAGATAGATACCGTCGCGAGGATTTACTCTTACCCGCTCGCCCTCACTGATGAACTCCGGAACCTGGATGGTTACTCCGTTGCTGAGCCGCGCCGGCTTCGTGCTGGCCGTCTTGGTGGCGGTCTTCATGACCGGTGCCGTCTCGATCACCTCCAGCTCGGCCACCGCCGGCAACTCGATGGCGATGGGTCGTCCATTGAGCCACTCCGCCTGAAACATCATCCCGGGCTCGAGCCACAGCCCCTGATCCCCGGTGGTCTCTTCGTCCAGGGTATACTGGTCGTACGTTTCCACATCCATGACGTGAACCCCGGCGGCATCGCGATAGAGCACCTGCAGCTGCTTGGTGTCCAGCCGAGCCTCTTCCACGAACTCGGTGGCGCTGAACCTGTGCTCGAACGTGGAACCGGTGTTCAGGTTGCGCATTCGGGCCTGGACGAACGCTCGCAGGTTCCCTGGAGTCCGGTGAGTGAACTCCATGATCCGGCACGGCTGCCCCTCAAAATAGATGACGTGCCCGCGGCGGATATCGGTTGCCTTCATCAGGACAGCTCCAGTACCGACAGTGAGACCTGGGGGCTTGATTCGCCCGGGGAAAGTTTGAAAATACACGTGACTACAAGCCCCGCATCGGGGCCGGGTGACCCGAGTCACATCTGGTGGTCAGCCGCCTGGTCTACGTTCGCGGCAGCGGGGCTCAACCTGACCGGAGCATGGGTGATCCTGCACACCCTGCTGCCGTTCGACCCCATCAAAAGCGAGGCGCGCGGGTCATGACCTGGGGGCAAGGCCGGAGCGGCTCGGAGCGGCGGAAGGTCGGCGGCTCACATACGGGCCAGGGGCCGCAGTTTCACCGCCGGTCCGACGACAAGATCCATGAGGAGATCTGGGAGCTGCTGACCAACAACGCCGACCTCGATGCCAGTGAGATCGAGCTGCATGTCGAAGGTGGCGAGGTCACCTTGACCGGAACCGTCGATAGCCGCGATGCCAAGTGGCTCACTGAGGATCTGGTCAATTCAGTGACCGGTGTGCGGGAGGTCAACAATCGGCTTAAGGTGGCGCGTTAGGTATTGGCAGCCCCATTTGGCTTCAGCCTCATCCGGCACCACACAGATGAGCAGCTCCGGTTAGAGGGCTGGCGCCAAAACGTCGGCACACCGGTAGCCCTCGACCTCGCTCCCAGCACGGAGCCCCTCAGTCATTCCGGCCGTCTGGTAGTCCTCAGTTGGAACGTTTGGATCGGGCGCGGGAGAGTTCGGGAGCTCGTCTCCCGGTTACGTGAGGGATACTTTCACAGTCTCGGCGCGGCGCCAGATTCACCGCTGATCATCCTGCTTCAGGAAGCCTACCGCCGCGATCCGTCCATACCCGTGGCAAAGTCGGGCCCGGCAGGTCGGGTATTACTCGGGCAGCTCGGCCCAGTCGAAGACATCGTCGAGTCGGCTCAGGCGCTTGGCCTGAGCCTTCGCTACGCGCCCTCCATGAGAAATGGGCCGCTGCAAAGCGACCGTGGCAACGCAATCCTCTCAACCCTGCCGCTCGAAGATGCGCATGCTATCGAGCTGCCGCTGGTCTTACAACGGAGAGTTGCGGTCTCGGCAGCCGTCCAGCTGGGCGGGCGCAGAGTGCGGTTGGTGAGCGCTCACCTCGACCCGCGAGGTCCACCGGGACACCAGTGGCTGGGCGGAGCCGGGCGGGAGCTTCAGGCGCGCCATCTCATCGCCGCCCTGCCCGACGATGCAGTGATTCTAGGCGCTGATCTTAACTTGGGTCGGGGACGCTATGAGCCCGCATGGCGGATCCTGAGCGATGCGGGGTTCAGCCTGGGCGTGCCACCGACTACCCCGTCCTGGCGGCACACCTTTCACGCATTGCCCCGGCTGGTGCTGGACTATCTGCTGGTCCGAGATCCCTGCCGAATCATACGCGAGGCCCGGGTGCACCGGCTCGACGAGCATCCACTGGATCGCGGCCCGCGTGTCTTTGGCTCGGATCATCATCCGCTTCTTGCCCGCATAGACTTTCACCCTATCAGCGAAGGAGCGTCGTGAGCGAGTGGCTCGGATTGGGGGCTGACCTGCCCTGGTGGAGCTGGTTCTTGATGATCGCCGGCTTCATCGCGGTGATCTCGGTGATCGGGGCTTTGTTCCTTCCTGACTGGCATCCCGATGAGTTCTGCATCGGGTTTGATGCCGAACCGGGATCGGATGAATTCGTGGAATCGACTGCGTCTTTTCTGAATGATCCTCTGTTTCGAGGCGGGGAAGCCACCATGCTGCAAAATGGCGATGCATTCTATCCCGCCATGCTGGATGCCATCAGGCATGCACAAGATACCGTCAACTTCCAGACCTACATCTTCGAGCCGGATGAGATCGGACGTCAGTTCATCGATGCGTTCAAAGAACGGGCTCAGGCAGGGGTACAGGTGCGTGTCCTCGTGGACGGCTTCGGTGCCATCAAGTTACGGAGGAAGTTCCGCGATGATCTCACCCGAGCCGGCGTGAAGGTATGCAGGTTTCGCCCCCTCACTCCCCGGGACTTCGTGCGGATCTACCGGCGGGCACATCGGCGGGCCATAGTGATCGACGGGCAGATAGGCTTCACCGGCGGAGCCGCCGTCTCGAAGAAGTGGAAGGGGAACGTCAGCAACAAGCATGAATGGCGGGACAGCATGACTCAGGTGACCGGGCCGATGGTGGCCGGCATCCAGTCAGCCTTTGCGGAGAACTGGGTGTATTCCACCGGGGAGATCCTTGCTGGCCCGAAATTCTTTCCCCCACTGGATCAGGGTCCCGGTATCTGCGGTCTCTCCGTGGTCAGCTCCCCATCGGATTCGCTTCAGGCCATTCGCCTGCTGTTCTGGCTCAGTTTCATCAATGCCCGAAAGCGGCTCTGGATCAGCAGTTCATACTTCATTCCCGACCGCCGGCTGCGGGATGCCGTTATCGAGCGGGCGCAGAAGAATGTCGATGTCCGAATCCTGGTCCCCGGCAACCATACCGACGCCGTGCCGGTGCAAGCGGCGGGACGAAGCTACTATGAGGAGTTGCTCGCCGCGGGTGTTCGAATCTACGAGTATCAGCCCGCCATGATGCATGCCAAGACGGTGGTGATCGATGGAGTCTGGTCCATCGTAGGGTCTGCCAACATGGACGAGCGCAGCATGGAGCTCAACGAGGAAAACGCCCTCGGGATCGCCGACCCAGGCTTGGCTCGGTCCATCGAGGATGGCTTGAAAGCCGACTACAACCGCTCCCGCGAAATCAAGCTGGAGGAGTGGAAGAAACGATCAATCTTGAGGCGAGGGCTCGAGCGGTTGGCTAAGGTGTTGATTGAGCAGTACTGATCGGCGGGCGCCGAAGCGTTATCTCATACCGGTCCGTTGAACGCGGGATCACACACTCGCGTTCTGAGCTCGGTTTCATGTCCTCGAGACCACCCACCCCGAAACTCGAAGTGACGCTCGTCGAGAAGGCGGGTTCCCAACGCTTCAGTCCCTCGCTGCTGCAGCTGCCACAGCAGAACCCGAGCGCCCATCTCTGCGGCCGGCTCCCAGATGCCAGCGGTGAGCGGCGGATACAGTTCAGCGAACTCGGGTTTCAATCTGGCCTGCCGGGCTGTCGAATCCATACCTGCTCCAAAAGCCAGTTGCTGCGGGCGCACCGCAGGTCAGGGGAGGAGAGATAATGCTTACCCGGGGGCCACTACACCAGGGGCAGCGTGCAGCTTTCAGTCACCGCAACAGCTGGGCCGTACCGTCCGGTTCCTCGTCCTGGGAGCTGGTGCCACCCATGTGCGTGTCCAAGGCTCCGCTCAGGCTTACCCCCTCGGCCCCGAGAAGACGGAACAGCTCCCATTCAGCCGCACGTGCTGCGTGAGTGCGTCGGCCGTTATACATCAGGGATATCACCAGTACTCCATCGGTCCGGCCCAGATAACCGGCCAGGGTAGCAACCCGGTCCAGGGTACCGGTCTTGGCGTGCGCCACGCCGCGCGCCATGCCACGCCGCAGGCCCCGCAAGGTGCCTATCCCGTTTGCCGGTAATAGCAGGGGGAAACGCTCGGCCCCGCGCAGCTGGGGATATCGAGCCAGGTACAGCATCTGGGTGAGCGGACTGACCCGATCCAGCTCACTGAGGCCGCTTCCGTCCACCAGCCGCACCTGGGCCCGGGGGCCAACCACTTCGCGGACATGTTGAGTGAGCAGCGACGGACCGCTGGTCTGACTGGCGGAGGCCCACTGAAGCACGAGCTCGGCCCCGATGTTGAGGCTGCGCCGATTGATCTCAACCGCGACACTGTCGAAAGGGGCCGATTCGACTTTCGCCAGGACTGCCGGCAGCACCGTGGCGATCGGCGGCGCGCTGGTCCGGTTGACCCAGCGTATGCCGGCGCGCTCGAGCGCAGCCGCCCAGGAGTACCCTAGAACCGTTACCGGATCGTGGGCGACCGCAGAGAGTCCTGCTCGTCGGGACCCCACGCCGATGGTACCGGTCACCGTCCAGCCGCCGTCAGGATCAGCGGTGAGCCGCAACCGCCGACGGCTGCCACCCACCGTTGTAGCGTTCATTCGCACCAGGTGCTGCACCCCGGCCGGGAACGCAGAGACCAGCGTGGGTGGAAAGCCTATGTCGTGACCCGGACGGAACGTCAGGGAGATCGTGTTTTCATGGAGGGTCACCGGGCCAACCGGCGGGGCATAGAGTTGTCCCGCGAAGTTCGCTGACCACACTGCGGGATATCGGGAAGCGGCCGGTCCGGTACGGCTGGTGAGCGCGACCGGCCCCTCGATCTGCCTGATGCCTCGGGCATGGAGTTGCCGTGCCAACTCACGCAGGGTCGGGCCTGCGCGTCCCGACCGCTCCAGCGTAGGGTCACCGCCTAGCTCCAGTTGCCAGGTTCCCAACCAACGCCCGCTTGCCGAATCAAGTTTTCCCCGTCCGATCACCCGAGTCGAGATTCGTGCGCCGCCGCCGGCCCGTGCACGGGTGAACCCAACGGTGAAGAGCTTGGCGGTTGATGCAGGGATGAGCTCGAGCTCGGGATTGACGCTCCAAAGGACGCGCCCTCCCATGGTGCCGACGGCGATCCCCCACTCGCCCCCGTCGGTCCGCTCGGTGGTGCGGCGGAACCAGTCTTCTACCTGGGCTCGCTCGACGGTCGTGAGCTCTTGTGCGACAGCCGTGTCCCCCGTCAGAGGCCCGACCAGTGCAATGACAACCAGCGTCTCGGACAGACGTCGGCGCATGAGTAGGCTCAATTCCGATACGGGTTGAGAAAACGGGGCGCGATTGCCCCTCGCCCAGCGGGGAGCAATCGGCGAGCCATGTGTCAGGGTGTTAGCGGCAAAGGACTTAGACTCGCATCACGAGCCGCAAGGCGGGCATTTCGCGATGCCACCTTTCGTTGCCGCAAGGTACGGTCCGGCCTGGCGTTACGAGCCCGGCCCGGAAATCTTGCTACACACTATGCGCGTCGCCGTCGTTTTTGACACCCCATACTCGGGATGGGACCACCGCGATCACGAGAGGCAGATGGACCTGGAGGTGGCTGCCTGGAAAGCGGATGAGCCCGAGATGGAATACCAGATTGCTCACGCTTTGCGGGAGTGCGGCCACGAGGTCCGCCTGCATGGCGTGCGGGATGACCTCGAGTTCCTGGTCAGCGATCTGGCGGAGTGGAAGCCGGACCTGGTCTTCAATGGTGCGGAGGCATTCCGCGGCGACGAATCCCTCGAATACCTTCTTCCCGCTCTGTTGGAAGCCGAGGGCTATCGCTACACCGGAGCGCCGCCCTTGGCTCTTCAGGTCACCAGGAACAAGGCGATCAGCAAGAAGGTGCTCGCCTATTTCGGCATTCAGGTGCCGGGATTTGTCAGTTACCGGTTGCGGGAGCAGGTTGCGCAGCCGCCCGACCTCTCCTTTCCGCTCATCGTCAAACCGCTCCAGGCCGATGCCTCAGCTGGAATAGCTCAAGCCTCGGTGGTCCAGGACGTGAGCTCGCTGGCTGAGCGAGTCTCCTTCATCCATGAGCGCTTCGGGCAAGGTGCCATAGCCGAGGAATTCGTGGACGGGCGGGAGCTCTACGTCAGCATTGTGGGCAACGATGATTCGCTCGAGATCCTGCCGATCACCGAACTGGTCTTCGATAAGAGAATCCGCCCCGAGGAGCGCATCGCCACCCAGTTTGCCAAGTGGGACGAATCCTACCGGCAGAGGAAGGGCATCAGGAACGTATTTGCCCGCCCGCTCGCCAAGGCCGTGCGCGAGCGGATCGAGGAGACCTGTCGCATGGCGTACCGCGCACTCTGGCTCCGCGACTACGCGCGGCTGGACCTCCGTGTGACCGATGACGGCACAGTGTGGGTGCTCGAGGCGAACGCGAATCCGTTTATCAGCTACGGTCACGACATGGCAAACGCCGCCGCCAAGGCTGGTATGGAGTACTGTGCCTTCATTCAGCGTATCGTCGACGCTGCCATCCAGCGATATGAGCACGCGTAGGCGGCGGCGGTTGCCCGCCTGGGCCCGGGAACAACGCTGCGTCTGTGGTCACAGGGTGCGGCGCTACATGGGATTCTGTTCGGAATGCGGGCGGGCTCATCGATGGGGAGACTTCGGCGGCCTCACCGGAGCGGAATGTTACAAGTGCGGCTGGGCAGTCTCCGAAAAATTCGGCTACTGCCCCTGGTGCGGTGCGGATATCCACGAGGAAGGCTACTCCAGCGACGAGCCGCTGAAGGCGCCCCGCGGGTTCCGCATGGACGCTCGCTGCGACTGGGGATGCGGCGGAGGAGTGCAGTACCCCATGCAATACTGCCCCTGGTGCAGCCGGCCCCAGCATTGGAACGAAGAACGCTTCTTCGAGGGTGAATGTCCTCATTGCGGACGCGGCGTCGATGACCTGATGAATTACTGCCCCTGGTGCGGGAGCGACTCGACCGGCCGGGACCTGATCCCTCGTGCCCTCACCCGTGTGCGCCGGCTCCTGCTGGTCAGCAGGATCAAAGATTGGGGCTACCGGATCCTCCTCCGTCCGGGCATATCAGGAGTCGATCCCAAGTACCCCAACATGGTCGAGATCGAGCAGCGCTATGTGGTAGGCAAGCGGCGTCGCGACGAGATCCCCTGGACCATGCTGGTCGGTTTGATCACGCACGAGCTCGGCCACAGCTTCCTCTACCACAACTGGGAGTGGACCCGCACCCGGCAGTTCCGCCGGGCCTTCGGAGAAGTCGACAAGGCATACCGGGGCATGGATAACACCTGGGTCTATTTTCAACGCCGCCGAATTGCCATAGCGCCTTCCAACCACGTCAGTGCGTATGCGGCCAAGCACCCGCAGGAGGATTTTGCGGAGACGTTCAGATTTTATGTGACGCGCCGCGGCCGGTTGCGCGATCTCTTCGGTGAATTCGGCCGGAAGCGAAAAGGGGTAATTCTCTTTGAGAAGTTTCTCGTGCTCCACGACTACGTTCGCGCCTTACGTGGCTGGGGCGGCGGCTCTGCTTGACACGCTGACTTTTGCGAGGTACATCGGGAGAGAAGCTGACGTAGCGAGTATCACAGACAAGAAGTCTGAAGCGCCACAGATTGGGCGGAGACGCTATCTCCGCCCATCGGTCGTTTCAGGAGGCCCCCCTGCTGCGCATTCTTGCACTCACCGGATTTGCCGGACTGACCTTGGCCCTCGGCAGCGTGGGGACTGAGCCGATGCCGCTTCGTCCCGACCGGAGTCGGGCCGCGCTGACCAGTCTGGGCCAGGACTATGGGTCCCTGCAGCAGTGGGCAACCGCCATCGCCACGGTAACCGACACCATGCCCCCAGATGGCTCCGAGCACGCCAGGGTACTCGCGCACCAGCTGGCCCGGCTCATTCTTCCGCTGGAGAATCGGTTCGAACAGACTACCGCGGCGCTTTCGACAGCCCAGCTGGAGCTGGCCCTACCCTTATGGGAGCGTATGGCCTTTGCCCACGCTGGGTTTGCGATGCTGCAGGATCGGGCCGCAGCCTTGGAGGAGGACCCCGGGCTTCAACCGGACGAGCTTCACGATCTGGCGGCGGAGCTTTCGGCAGTGCTTGAATTCGCAACCGAGATCCAGCAGTTGCTCCTGGAGCTGCTGACTACCCCCGTACCGACCTCCATTCGCATCACGTAGACCGGCCGGCCGGTCCCTTACTTTCCTGCCGATCGAAACAGGCTGAGGTACTGTCCGTAGCCTTCCTGCTCCAGCCGCTCCACAGGGACGAAGCGCAACGCCGCGGAGTTCATGCAGTAACGTTGACCGGTCGGACCCGGCCCGTCATCAAAGACGTGGCCCAGATGACAGTCGCCGCCCTTGGACCGCACTTCGGTGCGGCGGAGGAACAACGAGTGGTCCGCCTTCTCCACGACGTTCGACGGATCCAGGGGTTTGGTAAAGCTGGGCCAACCGGTGCCGGAATCGAACTTGTCCAGTGAGCTGAAGAGCGGCTCCCCAGTCACAACGTCGACGTAAATCCCTGCCTGTTTGTTGTCCCAGTATTCGTTCTGAAACGGAGGCTCGGTCCCATCCTGCTGGGTAACCGTGTACTGTAACGGCGTCAGTTTCTGCAGCAGTTCGGGGTTGTTCTTTTTCTGAGTTGCCACCATTCCCCCCTTCTTTCTTCGGGTTCCCGAGATATCCTAGAGTACGTGTAACTCCTGTCTGACGCTATGGGTTCCCCGTGACCGACCGGCTCTACTATACCGACGCCTATCTCAGCGATTTCGAGGCCTCTGTCCTCCAGCGAACTGATGAAGGGCGGCGGGTTTATCTGGACCGAACAGCGTTTTATCCCAGCTCCGGCGGGCAGCCTTTCGACACCGGCGACCTTGGCGGGATACCAGTCATCGATGTAGTAGACGAGGGAGACCGGATTGCCCATATACTGGCGGAGCCACTGCCGGGTAACCAGGCCACCGGACGGGTAGATTGGGCCCGCCGCTTCGACCACATGCAGCAGCATACGGGTCAACACCTTCTCTCGGCGGTGGTGAGCGATCTCCTGGGACATAGGACCGTCTCAGTCCACTTCGGACGGGAAGCTTCTACGGTAGATATAGACGCACCCCGCATGAGCGCCGAGCAGATCCGGCTGGTCGAGGCTCGTGCCAACGAGATCGTGGTCGAGAACCGTCCGGTCGCGGTGAGCTTCGAGGAGTCTGAACAGGCGTCCGGGCTACGGAAGGCGCCTGGCCGCCAGGGTACCCTCCGAATCATCACCATCGAAAATCTCGACCGAAGTGCCTGTGGCGGCACACACGTCCGGGCTACCGGTGAGATCGGAGCCGTTTTCATCCGAAAAGTCGAGCGAGCGCGGAATGGCATCCGGCTCGAGTTTCTCTGCGGCGGTCGATCCAACCGGCGAGCTCGCGCCGACTACGACCTCCTCACCACCATGGGTACTGAGCTGTCAGCCTCGATCGACGAACTCCCCGGCCTGATCGCAGCTCGGCTCGCTGAGCTCAAAGAGGCCGGCTTGGCCAGGCGTGAGCTCGAAGCTCAGCTGGATGTCTACCGGGCTAGAGAGCTGTACACTGCGGCTGAACCGGACCGCGCCGGAATCCGCAGAGTGGTGCATCGGCATGTCGGAGGGTCACTAAATCAGCTCAGGGGAGTGGCCCAGGCGTTTACCGCAATGCCGCTAGCGATCTTTGTGGCTGGCACGGAACACCCTCCTGCAGTAATGGTGGCAACGTCCGCCGATTCTGGCGTCGACGCAGCCAGTCTTCTCAAGGTTCTGTTGTCGGAAGTTGGAGGGCGGGGCGGCGGCTCCGCGAGGTTGGCTCAGGGCAACGTCCCGGGACGAGAGCAGCTCGAGTCCGTGCTGGCATCTTTTGAGGAAGAGACCGCAAAAAAGTAGACGCCAGGGATCTCATGATCCCTGACGTCTCTCTTTGTCTGAGAGAGGCCGTGCTAGGCTGCAAGCTCCCGAAGCTTGTCGCCATGTTCCTCACGCAGCTGCCGCAGAGCCCGGTCGCGAAGCTGCCGGATACGCTCACGGGTAACACCCATCATCCGGCCAATCTCCTCCAGGGTGCGGCTGTTTCCGTCGTCCAGACCAAAGTAGAGCCGAAGCACCTTGGCATCACGTGGCGGCAGGGCTGCCAGTGCGGTCTCGAGGTCACTGGTTCGACTGTTGGCCATGGTCGAAGCGTCGGTACCCTCTTGAGTGAGTGGGACAAACCGCTCCAGCCGACCCCGGTCTTCTCCCTCGCGCACTGGGTGGTCCAGACGCAGCGCTTCTACGTGCAGGGCGCCGAGCGATCGGACCGCCTCAGCCGTGAGTCCAGTGGCCGAGACCAATTCCTCGGTGGTCGGGACCCGACCGAGTTTCTCGGTAAGCAGGGTCGTTACCCGGCCCAGGCGAGTGAGGTCCGCCGTACGGTTGAGCGGCAGCCGCACCGGACGCCCGTGCCGCGCGATGGCGGCCTGGATGGCCTGCCGGATCCACCACACCGCGTACGAGATGAACTTGACTCCCCGGTCTGGATCGAACTTCCGGGCAGCCGTCATGAGCCCGACATTCCCCTCCCCGATGAGGTCCATCAGGGGAACCCCACGGTTCTGGAACTTCTTGGCGACGGAAACCACGAACCGCACGTTGTGCCGGGCAAGTCTCTCTTGGGCCTCCACGTCGCCCTTGAACGCGCGCCGCGCCAGAGCCGTCTCCTGCTCCACCGTAAGCAGAGGGATACGGCTGATTTCCTTAAGGTAGAAGTCCAGGCTCTCGCGCCCTTCGTCTACTGCCCGGGCTAGGGCAGCGGGCCGAGCCGAGCGCCTGCGAGTCTTCTTGGTACCTGCCACTTTCGCTGCTCCCATCGGGCTAAGTGCCCTTCTAGTGCCAAAAAACGCCAAGACGTCCGCTACAGGTAACATGCAGCGCATCCTACCGGTTCCCGGTCCAGACGAGACACCTCAGTTCGGGCGCGGGGATACCTATACATACTGCGTGAGACGCATCCCGGGTCGCAGGGCACACGGGAACGCAAAAAAACCGGGCCGAAGCGCGTCTCAAGCTTCGGCCCATGGAGTCCCCCCCGGTCCCCGGCGGAGCCGGGGTCAACGCAATAAGTGCCTATATATCACCAACTTAGAGTATACTGGCCACCAATGGTGTAGTACACCTCGCTGGCTCGGAGATCGCTGGTCCGGTCCAGCGTGGGCCAAGCGCTCCTATGGGTAGTCATGCCAATCCTCAGGGCAAAGTTTCGCACCAAATCCAGGCCCAGAGTCAGGCGCTCCAGCTGGTCGCGACGGCGAGGGATCATCGGCTCGCCGCCAAAGGCGAAGGTCTTTTCCAGTGTCACCGTGACCGGGGTGCGCACCTCAGTGAGCCCGCCATTCAGGGAGACAAAGGTACTGACTTCCTGCAGGGTTTCCCGCCCATCGGTGTAAATGCCGAGTTGCGAGCTTGCGGTCAGTCCCTTGAGCATGATGCTGGGCCCGATGCTGGCACGGTAGGCGGTGCCTTCGGTTAGGGCCGCATTCCGCTCAGTCGGCAACCACTCGCTATGGGTGGCGGCGAGGTGCATGGCGATTCCATAGCTCATTCCCTCACCCATGCGCTTGATCTCGCGAGACAGATCCAGGGACCCCCCCCTCGAATCGGCACCATAGAATCCCTGCAGCCGCGCGCTCAGCTTTCCAGTCGCCAATTCTGCCTGAAGATTCCAGACCGTGTGGTTCAGGGCCTCTTTCAGGAGAACCGACTTGTCCCGGCCGGTGACGGCTCGCTTGGTGAACGCTGTGCTCCAACCACCGGTGATGGCCACGGAGTGCTCGTTGAGCTCCGGCAGCTGGACCGCAAGCTCATGGTAGTACTCCCGACAGTTACTCTTCCGACACAC
>JAICPP010000339.1 GCA_025929805.1 Gemmatimonadales bacterium
AGCCACAAACCGAAGCCAAGCACCAGCGCCACCCCGCCTCCGAGAAGCCAGCGCGCAAGCCGGCCGGGGCGCGGCGGAGCCTCGTCGTCTCGGGGGGATTCGGTCACGCTTTCACCTTATTGGCCGTTCTCGCGCATCATGGGAGTCGGCAGGGCGCGAGATTGGGCTAGAGGGTGAGGGCGAACGAAATTGCCTGCTCGAGGTCCATCTCTTGGCCACGGCGGAAGGCTTCGCCGAGTTCGCCAGTCAGGCCTTCCAGGGTCTCGAGTTCGAGACCCGGCACCTGGTTGACGTCGTAGGTAACGAGGTTGGTTCCCGACGAAACGCGGAGCCGATGGAAGCCTCCCGCCAACTGAACGGCCCGCTCTTCATCTCCCATCGCCTTGGCCATACCGGCGAACGACGAGAGGAAGAGAACGGCGGCACTGATATCTCCATGTCCAGCGAACAACGCCAGACCTTCGCCTAAATGTTGGCGGGCGGTTTCGTAGTCGCCGATTTGATATGAGATGTCCCCGATCTCGAACAATGCCCATCCCCGGCCGAATTCGTTTCCAGATCGCCGATAGTGCTCGGCCGCCTGTTTGAGGTGCGGCAGACCTTGGACTCGATCTTTCCTCAGGTATCCGGTTGCATTGCCGCGAGCCCAAGCCACATCACCCAGGCCGCTCTCGTCCTCGAGCGATCGATAAAGCGACTCTGCTTCATCCAGAATTTCGAGGGCTTGGTCAGGGTCGTTGTCCCCGAACCCGACGGCCAGTGAAAGGTTGTAAAGGGCGTTCGCCAGCTCGCGAGGGTCACTTAATTGCCGCCAGATTTCGAGCGCACCACGGTATGCCCTCAGGCTCTCCGCCAAGGCACCCTGCCACCAGCAGACCCCACCCAACGCCTCCAGCGCTTTGGCACGATTGGCAGGTTCCCCTCCGCTCAGGTCCAGGATCCGTTCAATTCTTTCCCGAGCTTCGTACAAGTGACCGCGTGCCTGCCAGAGCCTCCAGCAGTAGTAAGCAAGAGGCATCGCCAGATCGGGTTGCTGATTGGATTCCGCCCAATCAAGCGCTGCCCTCAAGTTGTCAAGGTCCTCGGCCAAAAGGTCGAGCCACATTTTGCGATCGCGCTTCAACAGTTCAGGCGCCGCCCGTCCCGCCAAGTCGAGATACGCCCGGGCGTGGTTGTCCCGAACCTTCGCCGTCATCCCGTTCCGCTCCAGTTGCTCGGCGGCATACTCGGCGATGACAAAAAGCATTCGATAACGCGGGCCCGTCGTTCCCACCACTTGGCGGACGAGGCTGTGCTCAACCAGCTCTTCCAGTGCTCCCAGCAGATCTCCGATGGAATCACCTGAGAGGACCTCGATCTCCTCCAGCCGCGCCCCGCCTCGGAAAGCCGACACTATGGCGAAGAGCCTGCGACCCGACTCGTCTAGCAAGTCGTAACTCCAGTCGATAGCCCCCCAGATCGACTGTTGGCGCTCGGGAAGGTCCGTCGGCCCACCGCCCAAGGTGCGGGCATTGAAGCGCTGCAGGATCGAACGAACTGGTAGCAGGCGCACCCGCGAGGCCGCGAGCTCGATCGCTAGCGGAAGGCCATCGAGACGGTCGACCAGCTCGACAATTTCGGCAGCGTTCTCATCGCTGAGAACAAAATCGGGACGCACCGCCGCTGCCCGCTCGACAAAAAGCTGGACCGCCTCCACTTCCGCAAGCTCTGCTACTGGCGCTTGCGGATCGATTCCGGAAAGGTGCAGGGGTGGGAT
>JAICPP010000103.1 GCA_025929805.1 Gemmatimonadales bacterium
GATCGGCGTGCGCCGGCCCAGTGGGGTGAGCACATCGGTGTAGGCGGTATCGCCGGTAAACAGGACGGTATGTCCGTCTTTCTGGATCAGATACCCGCCATAGCCTCGATGCTGATCGGTGACCATGCGGGCACCCCAGTGGCGGGCCTGGGTGGATTCGATCCTGACGCCGGCGAGCTCGATGTGCTCCGCCCACGCAAGCTCGTGCACCTGTCGAAAGCGTCGCACCAGGTCACCATTGCCCGGCTGCACCACCACAGGCACATCCCGCCGCAACCAGCGAAGAGTGCCCAGGTCGGTGTGGTCCATATGAGCATGAGAGAGGAGGATGGTATCGAGCTGGGGGAGTTCCCGCGGGCGCAGCGCCGGCTCGATCAAACGGCGCGGCCCGAGCTTTGCCAAACCGCGGCCGATTCCAATCCGTCGTTCCAGGGCCGGGTCTGTCAGCAACCAGGAGCCCAGGAAATTGAAGAGAACCGTAGCATGGCCCAGCCAGCTGACCGTCAGACGATCTTTGGGCCAGGCACCGGGGTCGGGACGTTGCGATGCGGACGGGATCTCGGGTTGCGCCATAAGTCGCTCAAAACCTCACCACGAAGGTAGCATTCCTTCGTGTTCTTCGTGCTTCGTGGTGAGTAGTTGCGGAGCTCAAAAAATCAAGGTGAGCTGTATCGATGAAGGTGGTTCTACAACGGGTTTCCCAGGCAAGGGTCACCATCGACGGCCGAGTGGTGGGCTCGATCGGCCAGGGCTTCTGCCTGCTCGTGGGATTCACTCATGCGGACAGCTCGGCGCAGGTAGATTGGATGGCCGAGAAGGTGGTCGGGCTCAGACTCTTTAACGATGCTGCGGGCAAGATGAATCTGGGATTGGCCGACGTGGGCGGGGCGGTGCTCGTGGTATCTCAGTTCACCCTCTATGGCGACGCCGCGAAAGGCCGGCGGCCCTCGTTCATCGATGCGGCGCGACCGGAGCTGGCCATCCCCTTGTATGAGCGGTTTCTCGCTGGATTGCGCCAGCTCGGGCTCGCCGTTGCAGCGGGAGAGTTCGGCGCTAACATGCAGGTCGAGATCCACAACGACGGCCCCGTGACTCTCATCCTGGAACGTCCCTGATGACGGAGTCGCCGCTTACGCTCGCATCCTCTTCGCCTCGCCGCCGGCAGCTGCTGGAGATGCTCGGCATTTCGGTGAGAGTGGTGCCGTCCCACATCCCTGAGGTGCGGCGCTCGCTGGAGACGCCAATGGATTACGTCGAGCGTCTGGCTCGGGAAAAGGCGCTCAGCGTGGGCGGCGAGATGGTGCTGGGCGCCGATACGACCGTGGTGGTGCGGGACACCGTCCTGGAGAAGCCGGTGGACGCGGCTGATGCTCTGCGCATGCTGCAACAGCTGCAGGGCCGCACCCATCAGGTAGTCACCTCAGTCGCCCTGGTGGTGGGAGAGTCGGTCCATCAAGCCACCGATGTGACGAACGTGACCTTTCGGCGGGCCGACGACGAATTCCTCGAGGCCTATGTCGCCACTGGAGAACCGATGGACAAGGCGGGTGCCTACGGCATCCAGGGTTACGGAGCAGCCCTGGTCGAGCGGATCGAGGGCGATTTCTTCAGTGTGATGGGCCTGCCGGTCCGGCTGGTGCTGAATCTGATGCGCGAGGCAGGAATAGAGTATCGGTTTGGGAAGTAGTCGGGAGTCGAGGGTCAGGAGTCGGCAGGCACTCAGCTATTGGTGCCGACTCCCAGCTCCCGACTCCCGACTCCTTTTACCCGATACACTTGGACCGACCTCGTCCTCCCCCGCAATGCCATGGCCGGCAGGTACTCATAGTCCGCGTGCTCCTTTACCACCTGACAGAGTGCTTCGCTGACGAGGATCTCCCCCGGCCCGGCCTCGGAGCAGAGCCGGTTCGCCACATTCACCGCATCGCCGATCACGGTGTACTCCAGGCGACGGTGGCTGCCGATGTTGCCGGCAAACACCTCGCCATAGTTTATCCCTATCCCGACGCCGATCTCCGGCCTTCCGGCCAGCGACCAGCGCTGATTGAGCCGCGCCACTCCGCGCTGCATGGCCACGGCGGCCCGCAGCGCCCGGTCGGAATCGTCCGCGTGGGCAATGGGAGCCCCCCACAGAGCCATGATGGCGTCCCCCACGAATTTGTCGAGGGTACCTCCATGCTCGAAGATGATCTCCACCATTTCGCTGAAGTACTCAGTCAACAATTGAGCGATGCTGTCGGGCCCCATGGATTCAGCCATCGCGGTAAAGCCGCGAATGTCGCTGAAGAGAATCGTGATGGGCCGCCGCTCCCCGCCGAGGGGAACGACTGAATCCTGTTGGGCAATCTCAGCCGCGATGTTGGGTGCGAAGTAACGCTCGAAGTTGGACCGAACCAATGCTTCACGGCGAACCTGTTCGGCGTACCGGCTATTCCGGATCCCGATCGCCACCAGCCCGCTGAACGCGACCAGGAACTGCAGGTCCTCATCGGTAAACGAGTTCGCTGCGGTGATGCTGTCCACGTACAGCAGTCCCAGGATGCGGTCCCCCGCCGCCATGAGGGGCGAGCACATGGCACTCCGCACGCTCTGGGTGACGATAGAGTGCCCCTTGAACCGGCTGTCGGTGCGGGTGTTGTCCGATACCACCGCTACCCGATCCTTGATCACCTTGTCCACGATGGAGCGGGGCACCTGCTGGAAGGTGGTGTCCCCGAGCCGGCTGCGAGAAATGGAGGGCACCAGCTCGCCGGTGCTTTCGTTTCGCAAGAGGATCGATACCCGGTCCACGTCCATGACCTCGAACATCATGTCCACCACGTTGCCCAGCAACCTGTCGAGGTCGAACTCACCGGAAAGCTTCTGGGATATGTCCAGAAGGAGCCCAAGCTTTTTGGCTTGCCGTTCTTCCGCCGTGGTGGCGGCCACCCGGAGCTGGCCGAATCCCGAGTTTCGGTTGCGGCTGGTGATGCCGGGAGGACCCCCGCCGCTCACCACGAGCTCCCGAACGATCGTGTCGCTCAGCACCGGAGAGTGAGGGGCAGCGGGGTGAGCGGCGGCGGCTGGAGCACCGCCGGGGCCCGGTCCGGAGCTCCGCTGCTCCTTGAGCTGAAACAGGACCTTGCCAAAGGTGATCGAGTCGTTCGGATGGAGCCGCCCGGCACTCACCCGGCTGCCGTTGATGCAGGTCCCGTTCGAGCTCCCCAAATCCTTCACCTGCACCCCGTCGGTGCCTACCGTAAGCTCCGCATGTCGGCGGGAGATGGTGGGATCGTAGATGGCGATGTCGCTGCTGATCCCCCGTCCCACGACCAGACTACGGCCGGGCGGAAGCTCAAAGCTCTGGTCGCCGGAAAAGCTGACGAGGCGGTAGGGCATGGTCGGAATATGGCGGAAGAAGCGGAACCAGCGGAAGAAGCGGCTAGTTCAGCCCTCTCCCTGCCTCCGCATATCTCGTTCCGCCCTTTCCGCCAGCGCAATAGCCAGCAGCACCGCCCGTGCCTTGGCTTCGGTTTCCAGCCACTCGGCTTTGGGATCCGAGTCGGCCACGATGCCGGCACCGGCTTGTACCCAGGCTTTCCCGTTCTCGATGACGCAGGTGCGGATCGCGATGGCGGTATCCAGGGTGCGGGCACCCCACCCGACATACCCGACTGCCCCGGCGTACGGACCCCGCCGAACCGGCTCCAGCTCGTCGATGATCTCCATGGCCCGCACCTTGGGCGCACCAGACACCGTGCCCGCCGGGAAACAGGCACCCAGCGCTGCAATGGCATCGAGCTCGGGACGCAAGCGCCCCCGTACTTCACTGACGAGATGCATCACATGGGAGTAGCGCTCGATAGTCATGAAGGCGGTGAGCCGAACCGTACCGAATTCGGCGACCCGGCCCACGTCGTTTCTTCCCAAATCGACCAGCATGAGGTGCTCGGCCCGCTCCTTCGGGTCGGCCGTCAGCTCTTCGGCCAACGCGGTGTCCTGCTCCACGGTGGTACCCCGCGGCCGGGTGCCGGCTATGGGGCGTACGGTCACCTCTCTGTCCTCTACCCTGACCAGGATCTCCGGCGAGCTCCCGATGAGGTACAGCTCGTCGCACTGGAGGTAGTAGAGGTATGGTGCGGGGTTCAGCGCTCGCAGGTAGCGGTAGGTGAGAAAGGGGTCCGGAGCCGCCAGGTCCAATCGCCGGGAAAGGACGGTCTGAAAGGTGTCTCCCGCCGCGATGTACTCTTTGATCCGCCGCACGTCGTCCCGGAATTGCCGATCCTGATAGGGGCCTGAGGTCTTCGGCAGCTCGGAAGGAGTTTCGATGTCGAGCAGGGTAGGCGTCGCGGGTGCTGCGAGACGTTCCAGCCAGCACTCGATCCGGGCGGCTGCATCATCGAACAGCCGGCGCAGGCCCTCTCGAGAGGTCCCCTGAGCCACCTCCACACTGGCGATCACGGTGGCGCGATTGAACAGATTGTCGAGCACCAGCAGCGTGTCGACCACCATGAGAATGGCGTCCGGCAGATCCCGGTCGTCTGCAGGTGGGTGGGGCAGGGCTTCGAGGCTTCGAACGATGTCATAGCCGAGATAGCCGACGGCGCCCCCGGTGAACCGAGGCAGTCCAGGAACTTCGATGGGCGGATGGCGCCGCAGTATTCCGCCGAGATGCTCCAGCGGGGCCACGTCCCGCTCCACCACCAGCCATCCGGTCTGCTCGGTCCAGCGGGAGCACTCTCGTCCGCGATAGCGGAAGACTTCTCGGGGGTCCGTGGCGAGAAAGGTGTAGCGCGCCCAGCGTTCGCCGCCTTCCAGCGACTCCAGGAGGAAGCCGTACCGCCCCTGGTGCAGCTTGCTAAAGGCGGTTACCGGCGTGTCACCGTCGAGGACAACCTGTCGAGTGACGGGGACCATTCCGCCCTGTCGAGCTCGCTCGGCGAAATCTTCGAAGCTGGAGATCACTGGGGTGCGCCCACCAGATAGCTGCCCGGACCCGGAGCCAGCGCGCTCACCTCGTCCAGCTCATGGCTGATGGAGGCCAGTAGCTCGATCTGGCCATCCCCCAGCAATCGGCCGACCGCCAGCGCTCGTTCAAAGGCGACGTCGCTGCCGTACACCTGCCGGGCTCGGGCGGGAGCGGAGAAGAATCGGGCGTAGTCGAACTCGATGGTTACGCCACTTCGAACCGGCATGCTCGTGCTCAACTCCAGACCGTATACGCCGGGGCGGGGCCGGATCTCAACCGTGACCGTCTGTCCGCTATCGCCGAATGCAGCAGCCGAAAAGCTGACTCGGGCGAACACGATGTTCTCCGGTGGTCCATGCCGCAGCACAATGATGCGTGACGTTCCCGCCGTAAAGCTTACTGAGGTGTCTGATGGCGGCGGACCCGCGGTTTCCAGCACAATGACCCGCGCCAACGGAAGGATTCGCGCGGGACTGGGCGATTGAGTTGGGGGCGTTGTCGCTCGGGGCCCCGAGCCGCAGGCCGACAGCACCACCAGCAAGGTTGCCGGAGCTATCCGGGCACGAAATATTGCCCGGATCATGGTAAGAGGTGAGCAGTGAGCGGGAAGCGGACTAGCAGCATGAGATGTTCGATCCACTGGAGATTCTCAACTGGTCTCTCCCTCTTACTGCTCACCGCTTACCGCTCACCTCTCGCCGCTCAGGCCTGGAACACCCCTGAAACGCTTGCGCTGGTAACACGAGCCGTGGAGCGCAGGCTGGTAGTGCAGGCGGATTCTGCACTCACCAGCTATCGGGCCAGGGCTCATGGATTTGTCTTCTTCCTCGCGCAGGTCGGAGAGGGACTGATAGAGCCGCCGCGGCTGGTGAAGGCCGACGAGCTGGACGTGGAAGTGTATTGGCAGGCGCCTGACCGCAGCAAGCAGGTGATTCTGGGATGGCGCGACGGCAGGTTCCTCCCCAGCGACATCAGCTATCATCGCGATCATCTCGGGATCGTTACCAATAACTTCGGCAACGTCATCCGGATCGGCGAGGGAGACGAGGTCCGCGATGTAGCTCATCCGCTGTCGCCCCAGGGGATGCTGGCGTACGACTATGCCCTCACCGATTCGGCCGCAATCCGGAGCGTCACGGATGAAGTGACGGTTTACCGGATCGAGGTTCGGCCCCGGTCCTTTGCTCAGCCGCTGGTGGTCGGGACCCTGTATGTAGACGTGACAACCGCGGAATTGGTCCGCTTTCGCTTCAGTTTTACCCCACCGTCTTACCTGGACCGCCAGCTGGAAGACATCAGCGTGGTCCTGGAGAACGCCCTGTTCGAGGGTCGCTTCTGGCTGCCGCACCGCCAGGAAGTAGAAATTCGGCGTCGCGCGACCTGGCTCGATTTTCCGGCACGGGGGATCATTCGGGGTCGTTGGGAAATCGAGGAGTACCAGCTGAACCCGGCTCTACCTCCTGAGCTGTTTGCCGGCCCCGCAATCGGAGGATTGCTCCAGCCCGGAGGCAGCACCGCGTGGGAGCAGCCGCTGGAACAAGCCATCGCGGGTGTTGCCCAGCCGGTCAACCGCCGGGACATGGAGTCACTCCGGGCCGAAGTCGAGCGGATTGCGGGCTCGCGTGCCCTGATCGGGCTTCCGTCTCAGCGGCTGGCAACCGGGTCGTTGAGCGATATCGCCAGGGTGAACCGGGTGCAGGGACTGGCCCTTGGATTGGGAGGTGTCATAGGGCTGCAAGAAACCCGGCTTCAGGTTCAGCCCTCCATCGCGTATGGCACCTCCGACGACCGATTGCTCGGATCGATAACCGCCAGCTGGAGTGCCGGATCCGCTCAACTCAGCATCGGTGCCTCTCGCCGGATCAGGGATTTCAGCGACATGCCAGTAAGTGCGCCATTAACGAACTCCATCATGGCTCAGGAGACCGGCAAGGACCACGGAGACTATGTGCTGCTCCACTCCGCGGACCTGGGTTTGCGCCGGCGGGTCGGAGCTCGCACCTGGATAACGGGAGATGTGGGTGTGGTGGAAAGTCGCTCGGTGACTACCCGGGCATCACCAGCCAACGGCACCTACCGGGCCAATCCCTCGCTTGGCTCCGGAACTCACCGGCTGGTCCGGGTGGGTCTCGAACGGGGGAGCGGTGGAGTTGCGGTGCGTCGTGATCTCCAGGCCAGGATCTCCCTCGAGGGCGGTGAAGGAGCCGGCGAGTACCTTCGCCTCACCCTGGATGGAGAGTGGCGCGCCCGCGTAGGAAGCAACGAGCTCCTTACCCGTGTGTACCTCGGGGTCGGAACCGAGGAGCTGCCCGCCTACCGAGGTTTCGTGATCGGCGGCAGAGGGACGCTGGTAGGCGAGCCGTTTCGGGCTTACGGCGGCCGCGAGGTGGCGTTGGCACAGCTCGAGTGGAGGTTGGACCTGCCGATTCCTGCCATCTCCTTGGGATCGTATGCCTCGACTGGCCGGCGCCTGTTGGTGGCACCCTTTCTCGCGGCCGGGTATGCCGGCAGAGAATATGGAGCAGAGCTGCCCTGGACCCGGACTGATGGTGTGCGGCCCGTCGCCGGCATCGCCCTCGAGTGGTTCATGCGGCTGATCCGGATCGAGGCAGGAGTGGGCCTGATCGACGGCGACGTGGGTCTGACCGTGGACATCAACCGGGACTGGTGGGGCTTGCTCTAACCTCCTTATCTTTGCCCGGTGGCTCCGCCCCCGGGGCTGCCCTTCCGCCTTCGATCATCAGAGTCGTCATGCAGTTCACTGATGAATGGCTGGTCCCTTCGATCGAGACCCTCCTTTCCAATGAGGCCTTGAAGGCTCTGCGGGACGAGAAGGGGCCCAACGCGTCCATCTGGGAGATCCTGCTTCAACGCAAACTGGCTACCAATGAGCAGATCCTGGGCGCCATCGCTGCCCGGTTCCGGTTTCCGCTGGCCGACCTTTCGAAGGTCGATCCCAAGTTGGTCAGCACGGTGCCCGAACAGCTGGCCCGCCGCTTCAATGTGGTGCCAGTACGGCAGACGGATTCCTTTCTCGAAGTAGCCACCGCCAACCCTTTCGATATCGACGCGGAAAAGATGCTCGCCTTCGCCACCGGGCGAGAGGTTCGGATGCTTCTGGGTGCGCCTACCAGCATCAGGGAAAAGCTGGATGAGCTGTACCGTGAAACCGAGACGGCGGTCGCGCGGCTGCTCGAGGGCATCGGGGGCGATTTCGAGGTGGAGCAGATCAAGGAAGAGGAGGAAAATGCCGCGAGCGCGGAGCAGGCCAGTCAACGGCCGATTCTCCGCCTGGTGGACACGATGATCGCGGATGGCATCAGCAACCGGGCCAGTGATATCCACGTCGAGCCGGTCGAGGGCGGTGTCGTGGTCCGCTACCGCATCGATGGGGTGCTCCGACAGGCGATGAAGATCCCGCGCAACGCGGGCGTTCCCTTGATCTCTCGGATCAAGATCATGTCGAAGCTCGACATTGCCGATCGGCTTCGGCCCCAGGACGGCAGGGCGCGCGTATCCGTGAACGGAGAGCCTGTCGATCTCCGGATTTCGACGCTTCCGGCTTCACACGGGGAGAAGGTCGTCATCCGGGTGCTCAACCAAAAGGCCACTACCCTCGCGCTTGACTCGCTGGGACTCGCGGAGGACGAACAGAAGGCTATCCGTTCCCTCCTGGGTCATAAGGAAGGAATCATCCTGGTGACGGGCCCCACCGGCTCTGGAAAGACCACCACCCTCTACTCCGCGCTCCGGGCGGTACAGGGCACCGGGGTCAACATCGTCACCGTCGAGGATCCGGTCGAGTATCGGCTGGGCGAGAACATCGTCCAGGTACAGGTGAATGAGAAAGCGGGGCTGACCTTTGCGTCGGCGCTTCGATCGATCCTGCGGCAGGATCCCGATGTCGTCCTGGTGGGCGAGATCAGAGACAAGGAAACCGCTCAGATCGCTCTCCAGGCTTCGCTCACGGGGCACCTGGTGCTCTCAACGCTGCACACCAACGATGCCCCGAATACCGTTACTCGTCTGGTGGACATCGGGATGGAGGCCTACAAGATCGCACCGGCGCTTCGCGGGATCATCGCACAGCGGCTGATGCGGCGGCTCTGCAAGAACTGCCGGCAGGTGGCAACGGAGCCGGTCAGCGAGCGCTTTGCGCGATTCGTTCCCGCCGGGGTAACGCTCTATCACGCGGTGGGGTGCTCCGACTGCTCGATGACCGGGTACCGCGGCAGATTCAGCATCGTCGAGGTGCTGACCATGACGCCCGAGCTGGAGCGCCGGATCGCTGCCGGGGCCACGGCAGAGAAGATAGCCGAAGGGGCGCGGGCAGCCGGCATGCGAAGCCTGTGGGGCAGCGGTCTCCGGCACGTGCTCGCCGGCGAGTCGACCTTCGAGGAACTGATGCGCGTCACCGACGTGCCCCGGGAAGAGGTGGAAGAAGAAGCACCGGCGCCACCGCGCCGGGGTGGTCGGGGCAGGGCAGCGGCTCCGCCCGCACCACCGCCATCCCCTGCTCCGGTGTCTCCGATGCCCGAGCTTACGATGGACATGGAGCTGCTCGAAGATCCTACCGCCGGTGAAGGCATCCTGGCGGGGGGCCGTGGTCACGGCGCCTGTGTGCTCCTGGTGGAGGACGAGGAGCAGCTACGCCGAGTCATGAAAGACCTACTTCAGCGGGAAGGCTACCGGGTGGCCGAAGCCCGCGATGGCATCCAGGCACTCGACGAAGTAGACCGGTTTGCTCCCGATGTCATCATTCTCGACCTGAACTTGCCCGGCCTCGATGGATACGGCGTGCTGCAGCAGCTTCGGTCGCGCCCTGCCACCCGCGAGATCCCGGTCATGGTGCTCACCGCCAAGGGTGATGAGGACAACGAGGTGCGGGTCTTCGAGCTGGGCGCGGATGACTTTGTGACCAAGCCTTTTCGAGCCCGTGCGCTTACGGCGCGACTCGAGGCGGTCCTTGGCCGCCACCGCGCTTGAGCCGGCCCTCAATACCACCGGATTCCAGCCCACCCGCCAACTCCTCGATCACCACTCCCGAGCCACCGGGCTCGCTGCCGAGCGCGTCCGAGGGTCTGATGCTGATCAAGCCGGCCGTACGGAACAAACCGGGTTATGCGCTGGTGTCGCCCCCCGTCCGCCGCAAGCTCAATCAGAACGAATCTCCCTTCGATTTTCCTGCTGAGCTGAAGCAGCTGGTGCTGAATCAGGCCGCGGGCCAGTCATGGCACCGCTATCCCGAGTTCACTCCGGAGGACCTGCAGGCGTCGCTGGCTGCGCACTTCGGCTGGGTGCCAGACGGGGTGCTGGTGGGAAACGGCTCCAACGAGCTGATCCAGGCCACCTTTGCGGTAACCCTCGGTGGCGACGCTGCCCTGGTGGCCCCGTCCCCGACGTTCTCGCTCTATGGTCTTCTGGCGGGTGTCCTCGGTGCCCGCTACTTCCCGGTACCGCTCCGGCCACCCGACTTCTCCTTCGATATGAAGAGCCTGATCGAGACCTGCCGCCGCGAGCGGGCCCGGGTGATCGTGCTGAACTCACCCAACAATCCGACGGGTTCGGCGCTTCCGGAACAAGCAGTCGAACGCATCCTCGACCACACCGACGCGCTCGTGGTATGTGATGAGGCCTACCAGGATTTCGGAGGCCCAACCGCCATCCCGCTGCTGGCGCGGTCCTCCCGGTTGGTGGTGCTGCGCACTTTTTCCAAGGCGTTTGGATTGGCGGGACTCCGCTTCGGCGTAGCCCTGGCCCACCCCGCCGTGGCGCGGGAGATCGCCAAGGGCAAACTTCCTTACAACGTGAATGTGATCACGTTAGCGGCTGCCCGGGTAGCGCTCAGCCATGCCCGGGTACTCACCGCTCGCGCTCGCGAGGTGGTTGCCATCAGAGAGCGGTTCCTGGGGCGGCTCCGGGCCATCCGCGGGATCTCGACCTTTCCTACCGCCGCAAATTTCGTCCTCATTCGGTGCGAAACCGTCCCCGCTTCTGAGGTGTTCCAGCGACTGTACCGAGACCATGGCATCCTGGTGCGCGATGTCTCCCGCTCACCCGAACTGACCGAGTGCCTCCGCATTTCCATCGGGACTACGGAGGACATGGATGCGGTTATAGCTGCCCTTGAGCAGATTTTCTTCGATCAGCAGGAAAGCAGCAGCGGCAGATGAACGCAGCACACCCGCTTAAGCGGGTACC
>JAICPP010000193.1 GCA_025929805.1 Gemmatimonadales bacterium
GCCACCCGGCCGGAGAAACGGGTACAGGCCAGATCGAAGGCTCCCCAGAAGAAATGAACCGGGCTGCACTTGCCGATAAAATCGCCGCGAAACCGCTGGAGCACGCGATCGGCATGGGCAAGAATTCGCCAGCACCGGGTGGCGTAATCCGGCTGGTAGGATTGGTGGTCGTTGTCCTCGGGGAACGGGAGCGTGTCAGCCAGCTCCGAGGGGATCGGGCGGATCTTGACGGCCAGGCCGAGCTCATGGAGCAGGGTCTGGTACTCCCGATAGAAATCGGCCACCGACTTAGGGGCCAGGGGCAGACTCCGGACAGCACCTTCGCTGGTTCGGATCACGAGCTTGTGATCGATGAAGTCGAGCTCGACCTCCACGGTTCCCCGTCCGTAAGGCATCGGTGAGGTAGTGAGCCCGCGAGCAGTGAGATAGAGCGTGATATGCCACCAGTGATTGAGCGCTGGGGCGAGCGAGAGGCGGGTTTTTCCGACGATCTGAAGCCATCGGTGCAGCGTTGCCAGAGTGTCCTGCCAGTCTGCGAGGGGCAGCGCAGGCCAGACGCTTTGGGCTTGTGCCTCGGAGGATGGAAGAGATGTTGTCACGCTTGAGCTTTCACCGAAACGCTTCGCTGGTCAAGGCGAATCCCGTCAGTGGTTCTACTATAAACAGTACCCCGTCCCGTCACCGCGGTCCTCCACCACCAAATACCCGATCATGCATTCCGGAGACCAGTTGAACACTGGAGCGGGCCCCGCCGTGACGCTCAGCTGGATTTGCCCAGGACACACGGATATATCAGTAGGATCGCTATACCCGGTGCCTGCTACGAGCAGGATGAAGCCTAGTACCTCGCAGCGCGGGCCTGCGACATCTCCTTAAACTCCTGCTGCAAGATACAGAACGAAACTGCGATGGGCCCTCTGGGATTCGAACCCAGGACCTACGGATTATGAGTCGGAGCCCATAGAGATGAGCTTACAGCAACCTCTGGTAATTGCAACGGATTGGTCGGTGCTTTCCGGGTATGCTCTGGGACCATATACACCCCTGGGATCGCAAAGAAGCCACTGGCTGGCGGAAGCCAAGACCTGGGACCTGCATTGAACGATATCCCCTCCCGCCTATCCGGAGCACTGGCAGATCGTTACCGGTTGGAGCGCGAGCTCGGCCACGGCGGTATGGCCACCGTGTACCTCGTGCACGATCTCAAGCATAAGCGGCCGGTGGCGCTCAAGGTGCTCAATCCCGAGCTATCTCATGTAGTCGGGACCGAACGATTCCGGCGCGAGATCGAGACCGCTGCCCAGCTGGACCATCCGCACATCCTGCCGGTTCACGACTCTGGTGAAGCCGCGGGTCAGCTCTGGTACACAATGCCCTACGTGGAGGGGGAGAGCCTCCGCGACCGTATGCAGCGTGAGCGACAGCTCCCGCTCGAAGACGCCCTGCGTCTTATACGCGAAGTGGCTGACGCGCTGGGCTACGCCCACCGCCACGGGGTGGTCCACCGCGACGTGAAGCCCGAGAACATCCTCTTGAGTGGTGAGCATGCGCGGGTGGCCGACTTTGGGATCGCCAAGGCGGTGGAGGTAGCTGGAGGCGAGCAACTCACCGGCACCGGGTTGGCACTGGGGACCCCGGCCTACATGAGCCCTGAGCAGGCGAGCGGCGGGGTAGTGGACGGCCGCTCGGACCAATACAGCCTTGGCTGCGTGCTGTATGAAATGCTTGCAGGGGAACCGCCATTCACGGGCACCACACCGCAAGCCATAATCGCTCGGCGCTTCATGGAGCCCGCGCCCTCGATCCGACGACTGCGTCCGGGGGTGCCCGCGCCTTTGGAGGCGGCACTGGCGCGGGTGCTGGCACTCGAGCCTGTACACCGATTTCCCACGACGACCGAGTTCGCCCGAGCGCTCGGCACTGCAGAGGTCACCCAGCCGAGGGGCACCGCTGGAGTTCCGAACCTCACAGCGAAACCGATCCGTCAGCGAATGCCGCCGGGCGTGAGCAGGCTGATCCTGGTTGTCCTGCTCGGACTGGGGGTGTTCCTCGCCTGGCAACGGTCTGCTGAACCGGGTGGAACCTCCCCAGATCCGATGCTCCTCGCTGTACTTCCCTTCGAAAACCTGGGTGACTCGACAGCAGCCTACCTCGTCGAAGGCGTAAGCGACGCGGTGCGCGGCAAGCTCGCTGCCCTACCAGGCCTACAGGTGATCGCAGGAGCGAGCTCTAGCGAGTATCGGCACACCGCGAAGCCGCTCCGTGATATCGCGCGCGAGCTCGGGGTGCGTTACCTGTTGGTCGGTAAGGTGGGCTGGCAAGACGGGACAGCCAATAAGGAGCGGGTGCAGGTCAGCTCCGAACTGGTAGAGGTGCGGGGCCGTGGGGTGCCCATTACCCGTTGGCAAGAGCCCCTTGAGGCGCCGCTAACAGATGTCTTCCGGGTGCAGGCCGACATCGCCAGCCGGGTGGCCGAGGCGCTTGGCGTCGCACTCCGCGCTGGCGAGCGCGCAGGGCTCGTCGAGCGGCCCACGCAGAGCCTCGCCGCCTATGACGCCTTCCTCCGCGGCGAGGCGGCGGCCGAAGGACGCGCGATGGTCGCCGTCCAGCGCGCCGTGGAGGACTACGAGCAGGCCGTGGCTGCGGATCCGGCGTTCGTGCCAGCGTGGGCTCAGCTTTCGCGGGCGCTCTCTCTCCTGTACTACAACACCGACCGCACCGAGGCGCTTGCAAGGCGGGCGCGAAGGGCTGCGGAGAAGACCCTGGGACTGGCGCCGCAACGGCCCGAGGGCTGGGTCGCCCTGGGTGACTACGCCGTCAATGTCAGCCAAGACCCGGCGCGGGCGTTGACCTACTACGGACGGGCGCGCCAGATGGCCCCGGCGAATGCCGATCTCCTTACGGCGACCGCGTTCGCCGAGCGCATTCTCGGCCGGTGGGACTCCGCACTCGTGCACCTCAGGGCGGCCCAGACGCTCGACCCAAGGTCCGTGGGCACGGCAGCAAGCCTTGTGGAGACGCTCGTGAACATGCGTCGTTACTCCGAGGCGCTGGCGGTCGTTGAACAAGCGCTTGCCATGGCACCTCGAAATGTGTTCTTGATCCAAACCAAGGCGCTCGTCTACCCGGGCCGAGGGGACCTCGCCACAGCCCGTGCATGGATCCAGGCGAGCAAGAGTGCAGTGGCGACGGACTCGCTGCTGACATATTTCGCTATCTCCGGAGATCTCTACTGGTCCCTGGGCGATCAGGACCAACGGCGGCTCGTCGGTTTCCCTCCCGCGGCGTTCGGCACAAGGAAGGCATGGGGGGAAGTGCTCTCCCAAGTGCACGCGTTGTGGGGTGACCGAGCACGGTCGCGGGCCTATGCCGATTCGGCCCTGGCCGAGACTCCCGCGGACTGCGGCGGTGACGCGCAGTGCCATGCGATCAAGGCGGTCCAACTGGCCTTCGCCGGCCGGAAGGCTGAGGCCATCCGAGAGGGGAACCTCGGGGTGCGGGCCGCGCCGATCACTAGGGACGCCTTCCTTGGCGCCTACGTGCAACACCAGCTCGTTCGCGTGTACTTGATTGTGGGCGAGCCCGAGCGGGCGCTCGATCAGCTTGAGCCTCTACTGAAGATCCCATACGCCATATCGCCGGGGTGGCTCCGGATCGACCCCACGTTCGCCCCGCTTCGGGGCCATCCGAGGTTCGAGCGGTTGCTGGTGGGCAGCTGAGAGGGTGCCTTGAAGAATCTGGCTCCGGAATCCAGCGACAGGGCCAAGCGGGCTGAGAATGAACCGGAAGCTTGAGCCCGAAATCCTTGGCGCCCTTAACCGGCTCTCCTGCAACTGCGGCGTCCCATTTTGCCTCCCCCGCCTACATCTGTCGCTCGCGGCTTAACCCCTCGTCGCCGTTCAGCCGCGCGTCCACCGCAGAGGACGGCACCAGTACCGCCTCACTCATGGCTGGCATACCGAGTCCTACTCGGGGGTGTCCAGGAATAGCGTAAGTTCAATGGGCCCTCTGGGATTCGAACCCAGGACCTACGGATTATGAGTCCGCTGCTCTAACCGACTGAGCTAAGGGCCCCCAACCAGTTACAAGATTGGTTCAGCTGCTTGGTCCTGAATTGGTCCTGTGCCAATCACCAACCCGCTGCCATACCGAGATTCGTGCAATTTAGATTGCCCCGCAGCGGATAGGAACGGAGCGAGGTTATCCAACCGGCTTCGCATTTTCCAAACTGGAATCACTGAAGAGCTCTGGACGCATTCCACGGGTTCTGGCTCGCGGTCGACCGTCGCCAACTTGCGCAACGCCACCGCCTGGAGGTCTCCGCCAACTGGCCCCGCGCTTACCCAGATCCAGCTCTGAGTGGAGTATCAAAGAGGCCACCCCGAAAGGTGGCCCCTAGATCCTTCCGAGATGAAGCTTACGGGCCGACGACTGCCCGAGGGCTCGTGCGATTCGTTCTGGTGCCGTCGCCGAGCGCACCTTCGAAGTTTTCTCCCCAGCAGTACCCGGCGGCGTCAGTTCTCCTACCGCAGCTGTGCGCGCCGCCAGCGCTCACATGACTGAACCGATGCCCACCAGCGACAAGCACGGGTGCCGAGCGAGGGCTCATTGTGCCGTCACCAAGTGTGCCTGGCTGATTATTTCCCCAGCAGTACGCTCGGTTGATCGTAGTCACCGCGCAGGTGTGATGCGCGCCAGCCTCGATACCACGGAAAGTGAGACCGCCGAGAACTAGCCTGGGGCTCCTACGCCTGGAGTTCGTTCCATCTCCAAGCTGGCCAAATAAATTCTCACCCCAACAGAAGCCCCTACCATCGGTTGTCACGCCGCAGGTATGGAAGCCACCGGCCTCTACCTGGCGGAACTGATGGTTGCCGGCTACTGCCACCGGAACGAGCACGGGGGACACGCTCGAGCCATTGCCGATTTGTCCACCGTTCGCACCCCAGCAGTACGCTCGGTCATCCGTGGTAACGCCGCAGCTGTGGTTGCCGCCCACGCTCACCTGGCGGAATCGAAGGGTTCCACCGACCGGCACCGGGGTCAGGCGATCCTGGTTCGTGCCGTCCCCGATTTGGCCCGATTCATTGCTGCCCCAGCAGTAAATCCGATTGGTCGTGGTCCGGCCACAGGTATGGGCCACCCCCGTGCTCACCTCGCGGAACTGGAGCCCGCCGAGGACCGCGACCGGCCTGAGGCGCCGCGTCTTGGTGCCATCTCCGAGCTGGCCACCCCGAACGTTGAAGTTATTAGAGCCCCAGCAATACGCCCGGAACTCCGTGGTAACCCCGCAGCTGAAGTTATAGCCCGCACTCACCTGCTGAAATTGGTGCATTCCGGCGACCGCCGTTGGTCTGAGGCGCCTGGTAGTGGTGCCGTCTCCGACCGAGCCTGTGCCGTTATAGCCCCAGCAATACGCCAAGCTGCTGGTGGTCACCCCACAGGTATGGCCATTTCCTAGCCCAGCACTTATCCGCCGGAATGCCAGCGGAGCGGCCATGGTCGCGGAGGCTTCCAGATCGCTGCGCACGACTTCCGGCCCGGTGAGCTCGCTGTTGGAAGCGTCGTCGCACGCGATGGGTGCGGCGCAGATGCAGAGCAAGCGGGCGGTGTATTTGATTCGAGACATAGGTTCTTTCTGAATTGCTCGAGGAGCTTACTCGCGATCACAAAATCGTCCCACTCGTACGGGTGCCAGACTATCCTCGACCGGTCAAGCAATCGTCAAGTTCCGTCGACCTAAGCTCTTGCTCAGGCCGTTTTTTTGCAGTGACAGGAGAGAGAGGCGTCGAAAGCGCTGCAAGCCCTATCGGCATTTGTCCGCCGTTTGTCCGCGTGAAGGTGCCAAAAAACCGCCAAAAACCACCAAACACGGCTATACAACAAAACGGGCTAGTGAGATTCTAGCCCGTTGTGTGTGTTGCAGTTCTGGTATGCAGCGTGTAGTGCTGTTA
>JAICPP010000238.1 GCA_025929805.1 Gemmatimonadales bacterium
AACCACCGGGTGGCTGCAACCGCTGCCGAGCTGTTCGCCAGCTTGAGCCCGGGCACCAACGGCCAGGGCTTCGACTGGCGTCCTGCTGCGGGGTCAGCCACGGCCAGCATCGGCACCGAAGTGGTGCCGCCCCGACTGGGTACCCGGGTGGCTGGATACCCGTATGGAGCCTGGGAAGTGACCACGTATGTGGGGCCCGCGGCGCCAGGGGGTACCGCGTGGTGGCAGGGGTGGACCAACTACGCTGTGAACTGACGGTCAGGCGGTCGGTCGGACGGCCTGTAAATCGATTTTGGGGAGAAATCACGTGGTGAGTCGGCGACGGTTGCTTACGTGTGTCGGCCTGGCGGCTCTGGTCGTGGGGTGCAGTGGTGCCGAAGCCAAGCCTGCACATGCGGGTGTGATCGACAGTGTGGTCCCACGAGATACAGCGATCACACGGTTTCAGCGAGACCTGCCGCGGGTGTCCTCCTTCGAGGGTGGAGCTCCGACCCGAGATCTGCTGGTGCGCCGGTTCGTCGCCGCGTTAGAAAGACGTGACACCGCCCAGCTCCAGGATCTGCTCCTGAACCGGTCCGAGTTCGGCTGGCTCTATTACCCGACTAACCCGGAGGGGATGCCGCCGTACAATCTGACGCCCCAGCTCCAATGGTTCATGGTGGAGGGGCATAATGAGCGGGGCTACCACAAACTGCTACAGAGACGGGCAGGGAAGCCGCTCCGCTATCTGGGATACCGCTGCGACGGTGAGCCGAACCATCAGGGGGAGAACACGGTGTGGGGTCCCTGCCTGGTCCTTCGCGCCTCAGCGCCGGGTGATACGCTGGCTGAGCGGCTGTTCGGGCAGATTGTGGAGCGGGGAGGGCGCTACAAATTTCTGAGCTATGGCAACAAGCTTTGAACGGTACCCCAGGCAAGAGAGGGGCTCATGGCTAGCGCGATGGGGCGCCCGCTGCGCGTGCTGATCCTGTGCACCGGGAATTCCGCCCGCAGTCAGATGGCCGAAGCCATATTGAACCAGAAGGGACGCGGGCGATTCGTCGCTGAGAGCGCCGGGTCGCAGCCGGCATCACGGGTGAATCCCTATGCCGTTGAGGCATTGCGGGAGGCCGGTATCGACTGGCGCGGGAGACAACCGCGTGGAATAGACGGCCTCGTATCACAGTCCTGGGACATCGTAATTACAGTCTGCGACCGCGCTCGCGAGGCTTGTCCGATCTTTCCCGGCCAGCCCGCCCTCGCCCACTGGGGCATGGAAGACCCGGCAAGCGTCGGGGGAAACGATGAAACCAAACGCCAGGCGTTTCGGGAAGCGTTACAGCTCATCTCCCGGCGGATCGATCTGATGCTTGCGCTTCCAGCAGAGAAGCTCGAACGTTTGGCCTTGCAGGAGCGCCTTCGGGCGATCGGAGCGGAGGAATCGAGACTAACCCAAAGTTGAGCAACCCGGGCTAGCAGGGCGCGGCTGCTGATCATGTTCGATGACAACACGAATTGGCGGCGGTTGTACGCTGCCGCAGCTCTCGCCGGTGCAGGGGTGGGCGTGCTCCTGGCGCTGGGACTTCTCCCGGCAACACCGCACCAGGTGACTGCCTGGATCCGTCGGGTGGATAACAAAGTGGTAGCGGTCCTGGTGCCTGTCATCAGCGGGGCACTCGTGGGGCTGACCCTCACCGCTGTCGCGCATCTCGGGGTACGCTGGCAATTGCGGGGACACTCTGACTCCGGCCTTTAAGCCCTCAGGCTACTCGACCCTTTCACCCTACCTGATAGCGGACGGGGCGCAGTGGCCCATCGACTTTCTCAAGCAGGCATTCGGAGCTCGTGAGCTCCGGCGCTGCGGTATGCCGGACGGCTCCATCATGCATGCAGGAGTGCGGATCGGTGAAAGTGTGAGCTCGACCCATATTAGCCATCATGTGAACGCGCCCCCAGCGGTCGTCTATCAGGCGCTGGTGGACCCGCGCGCGGTGGCGACCTGGATGGTCCCCACCGGCATGACCGGCCGGGTGCATGCGTTTGACCCGCGCGAGGGTGGCAGGTTCCGCATCTCGCTTGCGTATGACGAGCCGACCGGCACCGGCAAGACCACGGCGCACACCGACACGTATCACGGCCGGTTCGTCAAGCTGGTGCCGAACCGGCAAGTGATCGAGGTCGTGGAGTTCGAGACGGGCGATCCAGCACTCCAGGGCGAGATGACGATCACGATCTCCCTCACCGACGCCGACGGTGGGACCGAGGTCCTGGCCGTGCACGAGGGGTTGCCGCCGGGCCTTTCGCCGGCCGACAACGAGGCCGGCTGGCGGTCGTCCCTGGGGAAGCTCGCGGCACTCGTCGGCGCGAGTCACAACTCACCGAAGAGCTGATTTCTGCTGGGATGATCGGAAGGACCGCAGAGCTAGATCATGCTTGGCGGCTGGTGATGGGTTCCCTCGATAACAGGCTCCACGCCTTCCGGAGCAGTTTCCTTGTGTTCTTGTAGCTGAGCCGTTCCAGTGCATCGTCCAACCGACACCAGATCCGAGTCCGGCCATCCTCGGGCGGCCCTGCTTCTCGAGTGTACTGTACCAGGAAGTACTCCACTCGGGCCTTTGCGCCGAGAAAGCTGTACTCCAGCACTCCAGCCGGGCCGATCAGCTTCCCGACCACGCCGGCCTCCTCCTTCAGTTCGCGCAGGGCGGCAGCTTCCGGCGTCTCGCCCTTCTCGATGTGGCCTTTGGGAAAGATCCAGTTCTTAGCGTTGCGCTTGGACGTGACCAGCAGAACATGAGGCTCGCTGCCGTCGACCCGGACCACGATGGCTCCGCTCTGGTAGATGGTGGACATGGGCTAGTCGTCCGGCGCTTGGCGCAGGGATAACGGGTCTCCTAACCCTGACGGGTCGAATCACCGTTGTCCCCCTGGCTTGCGGTTGATTGAGCGCCCACTGTTTCGGCTACACGGTCGCTGACCTTACGTCCGAGCTTGCCGGCCACCTTGAGTGCGGCGCCGCTCGCGGCCGCCGCCGCGACTGTCTCCAAGCCCTTCTTCACTCCAACCTTGCCCCGCTTGACCAGCAGCTTCTTGGCCGGCTTGGCGCCGACCACCTTCCGAGCCCGTCGGCGGGCTTTACCGGCCCCGTAATCCGGGTGCATCGTGAGCAGCTGGGCCACCGCGGTCGCTATGAGGCGCTTGTACTGCTTCTTGGACACACTGCGCTCGACCGCCTTGAGACCTGCGACGAGGGTGCCCATGCCGACCTGAGCGAGCTGGTCTTTGACTTTGGCCATCTGGTGATCTCCTGAGTGTTACTGCTATTGGGTATTGGCTGTGGTCGCCCCGATCGGCGTAACCAGTGGTGGCTTTATCTCGGGGGGGACGAGGCTGGTGATAGCGGCTTGCGGCGTCAACTCCGTCACCTGAGTCTGGACGGGCACCGAGGGCTCTTCCAGTGCTCTGCCCAGCTCCTCCGCCCGCCGCAGAATCCGATTCCCCGGCTCGCCGCCCCAGATCGACTGAAAGCGCGCGAATGCCGCGTTCGCGGCCTCGTCGGCGAGCCGACTCACGGTGGCGAGACCCGAATCCAGGCCGGGGAAGCTGCTAGCCGAGCTTCCTTCCCGAAGCGACGCGACTGCTCCGGACAGGACGTGCATGTCATGATGCTCGCCGAGGAGGTCCTGGGCTTCCTTGAACCGCCGAACCAACGATGCGCCTCGGCGATTGCGCCGAACGATCGGCTCCAGCAGATAGCGGAGCCGCTTGAGCGAGATTCTGGTGCGATGCACCTGCTGCGCGTCCGACGCACCCTGGATTCGGCTGAGATCCGCTCGCAGTCGCGCGACCTGCTGTCGGGCCAGCGTACCGGTTACCTCGCTAAATGATGCCGGCCGCTGGCCCAGGCCGGTGGCCAGCTCGATCCGCAGAGTGCCCAGCGTCTTTCTCAGCTTCCCCGCGATCTTCTCATATTGCCGAGCAACGGGGCCGATCGCGCGATCGCGGATCCTCTGCTTGCGCTCTTCCAACCGTCCGACCAGCCAGAAGAATCCCCGCATGTCTTCCGGTCCCAACCTCTCGGCCTGCTGCTCCAGCCAGGCGAGCTGGACCTCGACGTCACGACCCTCGTTGGTCGCTCGCGCCAGGTCCCGGAGCTGTTGTCGCATCCTGCCCCTGATGCTGCCCTCGAGCTCCGCGCGATAGGCCCGGATGGCGCTCCGCAGCCGCCGCAGTCCCACTCGGAAGTCGTGCAGCGCTTC
>JAICPP010000007.1 GCA_025929805.1 Gemmatimonadales bacterium
TCGGCCGCTCCTCGTGGTCACCCCGCTCCTTCCCGAGTGGATTCAACGCCACCTCGACCTCGATCTGCGCCCTTCCATCGGTGACCCAATGGCCCTCCGAGCGTGGATTACACAGAGCCCACGGCCCTTTCATATCGAAATCGATACCGGCATGAGCCGGTCCGGTGTGCGCTGGAACGACCAAGCCGCGCTGGAGCAAATTCGGGGAGTTCTCGCCTCTGCCCCTGGCTGGGAAGGCGCGTACACCCACTTCCTCGACGCCGAATCAGACGATGTCACCACCGACCGGCAGTGGGCTCGGTTTCAACAGGTCCTCGAATCGTTTCCCCGGCGACCTCCCCTGGTTCACGCGGCCAACAGCGCTGCCGCCCTCCGAGGCAGATGTTATGCGGCCGACTTGGTGCGTCCAGGCATCTATCTCTATGGCGGACAGGTGGGCTCGGCGACACCGGAGCCGGTGGCGGCGCTGCGGGCGAGAGTGGTAGCACTGCGGGCGGTCAGCGCCGGCGATACCGTCGGGTACGCTTCCTCCTGGTGCGCTGACCGAAACTGTATGATCGCAACCCTGACCGTGGGCTATGCCGATGGATTTCCTCGTTCAGCGCAGCCTGCGCCGTTGGAGGGGCTCCGCCAAATCGAACTGAATGGCCGACTGGTGGAGGTGGTCGGGCGGGTCACCATGGATATGTGTATGGTGCGAGTTGATCAGCCGGTCTCGATTGGCGATGTGGGCACCGTATATGGTGGTCTGGTATCGCTCGATGAACAGGCGAAGCGAGCCGGGACCATCTCTTACGAGCTGCTCACCAGAATCGGCCCGCGAGTGTCGCGTCGGTACCGGAGCTGAAGTGAATCAGCATTCCGGCGAGAAGCAGGTCCTCGATCGCGCGGTGACTGCACTCCGGTTTCGCCTCGTGCAAACCCTGCCCCAATCCTGATGTCACGCGCTGCCATCATCGTCCTGGACGGGCTCGGCATCGGACCAGCGCATGATACCGACCAGTACGGAGATAGCGGCAGCAACACCCTTGGGAATGTGGCCAGGAACGTCGGTGGCTTATCGCTCCCCCAGCTCGAGGCATTGGGGCTGGGCTCGTGTGCTCCGCTCGACGGGGTACCGCCCGCTCCTCGCCCTCGAGCCGCTTTTGGCGTGTGTGAGCCGGCCAGCCCGGGCAAGGACAGTACTACCGGTCACTGGGAGATTTGCGGCCTGATTCTCCTGAAGCCATTTCCCACTTATCCGCATGGGTTCCCTTCCAAGGTCATCGAGGCGTTCAGCCGGCGCACCGGTCGCGGCGTGCTGGGGAACATCACAAGCTCGGGCACTGCCATTCTGGATGCGTATGGAGCCGAGCACTGCCGCACCGGCGCCTGGATCGTCTATACGTCCGCGGACAGCGTCTTTCAGATTGCGGCTCACGAATCGGTAGTTGCTCCGGCCGAGCTATATGCCGCCTGCGAGATCGCCCGGCAATCGCTTCAAGCCGAACATGCCGTGTCCCGAGTCATTGCCCGGCCATTTACCGGGCGACCGGGTGCTTGGCAGCGGACGGCGGGTCGGCGCGACTTCAGCCTTCCGCCACCTCGTGCCACCCTGCTCGACCGGTTGGCGGGAGCCGGGATAGACCGCGTCGGAGTCGGAAAGGTTGACGATTTGTTTGCCGGACGAGGCATCACCAGTGAGCACGCAGCCACCAACCGGGAGGCGTATCGACTCATTGCCGAAGCGTTGACGACGATGGACCACGGGCTCCTCCTGGCCAATGTGATCGAGTTCGATCAGACCTGGGGCCATCGCAACGACGTCCCAGGGTTTTACCAGGGGCTGCAGGAGCTCGACCGCGCCTTACCGCAGATACTCCACGCGGTTCGCGACCAGGATCTCGTTATCTTTACCGCCGATCATGGCAACGACCCTACCACGCCTTCCACGGATCATTCCCGCGAGGTAGTGCCCCTGCTGGTCGTGGGGCCAAGGGTTCAACCGGTAGATCTCGGCCGCCGCCGCACTTTCGCTGATATCGGGCAGACTGTGGCCGAGTTTTTCCAGGTTCCTGCCCTCGAAGCTGGAACCTCATTCTTATCCGAGGTTTGGCTTGACTGATCCATTGATCGCTGCTGCCCGGAAGGCGCAAGCTCAGGCATACGCCCCCTACTCCAACTTTCGAGTCGGGGCGGCGCTCGAGTCCACAGACGGGACGATATTTCTGGGCTGCAATGTGGAAAACGCCTCCTACGGACTCACCATCTGTGCGGAACGCGCGGCGGTCTGCGCCGCTATCAGTGCAGGGGCCAGAGCGTTCCGCCGCGCTGTTGTGGCATCAGAGGTCGATCCTCCTGCGGCACCATGTGGAGCCTGCCGCCAGGTTCTGGCAGAGTTCGGGTTGGATCTCCCCATCGACGGCGTGGGACGCACCCAGGCAGTCAGGTGGCGGCTCTCGGAACTGCTTCCCAATGCTTTTGGTCCGGAGCAGCTCCGGTGAGACACCCCAATCTGGGCCTGCTGGCAGCACTGGGACTGCTCTGGGGCTGCCAGGAAAAGCTGACATCACCGGCCGACTGCCCGGCGCTTTGTCCCGGGGGTCAACCTCAGGTAATTGACGAGGTAATCACCCCTATCGTCGGTGCGGACAGCAGTTTCCGTGGCTACGTTCAACCAGTCGCTGCAGCCGCCCTGTTGCTGTCAAACGGGCTCCGCGGGTTTGAAGAGCGTGCCATCATGCGCTTTCCCCCTCGAGGCGATTCGGTAGGCGTCCGGGACACTCTGCGCTCCTATACGATCGATTCGGTCGCGCTCGGTTTCACCATCCTGGCACGGGATACGACCCTCACGGGTCTTCAGCTACTGTTGTACCGCTTGCCGCCCCTGATCGACTCCTCCACCACCTATGCTCAGGTCGATCCCGCTTTCATTCCGGAAAATCTGATCACTGCGGTCCCGGTACCGGACACCCTGAACTCGGGAGCAGTGCGGGTGCTGCTGCAGGGAAGCGATCTGGCTCGGATCGCAATCCCGCCAGCAGACAGCGGCGTACTTGCCTTGGGAGTGCGGCTCGACGCCCCACTTGTCACTGGAGTGAGACTGGGAGCTTCGGCGTCAGGTACTGGTGGGGCCTTCCTGACCTATGCCACCCTGGATGTACCCGACACCGGAACCGCGAGACTGAGAGCGTTTCCGTTGACGGCTACGATTAACTCTTCAGTAGCGCCGGTCCAGCAGGCCGATGATACGACACTGCTCGCGGTGGGAGGAGCACCATCCGCTCGGACATTGCTTCGATTTCAGCTTCCGCCCCGCATTCGGGACTCGGCCACGATCGTTCGTGCCACCTTGGAGCTCACGCCCGTCGCTCCTATTACCGGCCTGCCCACCGATCCGGTACGACTGCGTGCCCGGGGGGTCTTGGCTGATCTTGGGGCGAAATCGCCGGTCGAATCGGGGGTCGTCGCGGCAGACACTCTTGAGCCGGGCCATAGCGGCCCGGTGGAAATCGAAATCGTGCGACTCATGCAACAAGTCTGGCTCAGCGAAGCGACGCGGCCGGCTGCCCTGGTCCTCTCTCTGGCTCCGGAACTCGAGGCCGCGAGCTTCTCCCAGCCGGTCTTCTACTCGACCCGCGCTCTCGATCCCGGGCTGTGGCCCCGGCTCAGGATCAGTTATCTGCTGGCATTCCCGTTCGAGAATCCCTGAGTGAGGCGGACATTCCTGCTCCTCCTGCTTCTGGCCTCACCAGAAATGGTGGTTGCCCAGTCCTCCCAGTTCGGGGTGCGAGGGCTGGGTTTTCCCGGAAGGCATCTGGCGACACGCGCCATCGCCAGCGGCGGCGCGTTTGGCCTGTTCGATCCTGAATCGAGCTTGAATCCGGCAGCGCTGGGGAGCGCCGCCAGTCTTGCCACGATCTTTACGATCAGTCAGGGATTTCGGAGCCAGGAGAACCCCGCAGGAACCGCATCCACTCGAGATACCAGGTTTCCTCAGCTCATGATCTCAGGCCCGGTGCGGGAAACGGGTGTGGCCCTGGGGTTCAGTTATTCCAACTACACCAATCGTGACTTCACCCTCGCTGCCGCGAGTACCATCGACTTGCGGGGCGTGCCGGTCAGTGTGGTCGACTCTTTTTCCTCCCGAGGCGGCTTGAGCGATCTCCGCATCGCGGGCGCCTACCGGATCCGTGATACCTGGCTGCTGGGTGCCGGATTCCACGTGATCACCGGATCCAATCGGCTCGAGTCACGACGCACGTTTGACGATCCCAATTATCAGCCCAGCTTCCAGCGTGCCGAGGTGTCCTATGCGGGGGTCGGAGTCTCTGCCGGTCTAGTGCGCCAACTCGGGCCGCGGTTTGCGGTCGCCTCTTTCGCCCGGTGGGACGGCCACTTGAATGTGGACCGGGATTCGGCCCGCGTTGGCACCGTTGATCTGCCGTACAGCTTTGGCTTGGGCATTCGTTGGCAGCCGAGTACCAGGCTGAATCTGGCAAGCCACGCGCTGCTGCGCACCTGGTCCGGTGCGAATAGTGATCTTCTTGAGCAGGGAGGAACCGGTGCCGAGAATACCATTGAGCTTGCTGCCGGCGCGGAATACACCCCAGACCCGACTCGGCCGTACCGAAGGCCGATTCGCTTGGGCGCCCGCTATGCCCGGCTGCCGTTCCCATTAGTCCCTGGTTCCCAGGGAGACGAATTCGGAATCTCGGCCGGGAGTGGAATGCGCTTTGCTCAACAGCGCGGCGGGATAGATCTTGCCTTGGAGCATGTGTGGCGTTCCGAAGGGGTCTATTCCGAACGAACATTTATTTTGTCGCTGGGCGTGTCGGTGAGACCCTGACAGAACAGCTTACCGCTCACCCCCTTCTCCGATATTTTTCCGCCCATGTCCAGACGCGTCTACATCGAGACCTACGGCTGCCAGATGAATGTGGCAGACTCCGAGCTGATGCTGGGGCTGCTCTGTCGCGAAGGATATGCGCGCGCCGACGACCCGGCAGACGCCGATGTGCTCCTAGTGAACACCTGCGCTGTACGGGACAATGCGGAACAGCGGGTCATCGGGCGGATGGGAGAGCTGCAGCGCTACAAACGCAAGGGTGGGGTTCTCGGTGTTGTCGGGTGCATGGCCCAGCGGCTCGGGCCTGCGCTACTGGCTCAGGTTCCGCGAGTGGATCTGGTGGTCGGTCCCGATGGATATCGCAATCTTCCTGAGCTGCTGGGCTTGGCTCAGGCCGGCGACCGGGTGAGCGACACGGAATTCCGTTCCTGGGAACACTACGAAGACGTGCCCCCAGTGCGGGAAAAAGCGCCGACCGCGTTCGTCACGGTACAGCGCGGCTGTGACTATCGCTGCACCTTCTGCATCGTTCCCCGGACCCGGGGGCCGGAGCGCAGCCGTAAGCTGGCCGACGTCGTTCGTGAAATCAGCGGCTTGGTGGCGCAGGACACGACCGAGGTCACCCTCCTGGGACAAACAGTCAACAGCTACCATGATGGTGAGCACGACTTCGCCGACTTGCTGCGGGCTGCGGGCCAGGTGGAGGGGCTGCGAAGGCTGCGATTCACCAGTCCCTATCCAGCCGACTTCACCACCAGGGTCATCGAGGCGATGGCTCGCACGCCGGCGGTCTGCGAGCACGTGCACCTGCCGGTCCAGAGCGGCTCCAATGCGGTGCTCAAGCGGATGCTCCGGCGGTATACCCGAGAACGCTATCTCGAGGTCATGCGTGAGCTGCGCCAGGCCATCCCAGGGATCACCTTTTCCACCGACATCATCGTGGGCTTCCCCGGTGAGACGGAAGCCGATTTCGAGCAGACGCTGAGTCTGGTCACCGAGGCTGATTTCGACGATGCGTACACCTTCAAGTACTCGGTACGTGAGGGTACCCCGGCGGTTCGGCTCCGGGATCACGTTTCGGAGGATGTGGCCTCCTCCCGGATGGCACGGCTGGTGGACGCTGTGCGGGGCAACGCTCGCCGGAAAAACATTGCGCGCGTGGGTCAGATCCACGAGGTTCTGGTCGAACGGCCGGCCAAGCGGGGCGATCTCCAGCTGGCCCGTACCCGAACCAATCAACTGGTGCTCCTCGACCTGCCTGCTTCCGCCATCGGCGAGTACCACCGGGTGCGGCTTACTGGTACAACCGGCTCTACCTTCACCGGCTCGGTCCTCCTGCCAGCGCTGGCGGTGCTGTGATCAAGAATCTGGTCGAGGACCATGTGACGGCGGCCTATGCCACCTTGCGCCCCCACTTTCCGGCGTTCTGTGGCTGCGATCTTTGCCGCGAGGACGTTTTGACGTTCGCCCTCAACCGTGTCCCTCCTCGCTACGTGTCGCGCCGAGAAGGTTCGGTGGTGACAGAGGTCAATCTGGAGAAGGAGCAGAGCCGGGCAGCGATCGAAGTGGTGGTCATGGAAGCGCTGCGCAAGATCTCGGTAGCTCCCCGTTGCGGCAATCGAGGAGGAGTCATGCCCCGCTAGGTAGCAGGATGTGCTGAGGGCCCGTCCGCCTCTGCTGTTTACTGCTGCTTATGGTGCCGGTCTCGCGACCGGCCTTCTGCGTTTTAATGACCCCCTGATCGTGCTCGGGATCATCGGAGCCGCGGCAGCTCTCAGAGCACGGCCGTTCACCACTCTACTGGCCGCCGCTCTGATCCTGGGAAGCACCAGCGCGGAAATCGCATGGCTGCACGAGTCAGTCTCGTGTACCAGCACACTTCCCTCCGGCCGGATACAACTCCTGGTGCGGCTGGTCGACCCAGCAGACCCGCAGGGTGGCCGACTCGACCTGCAGCCACTCCGGGCCGGGTGTCACGGCACGGTAGTTGGAAGATGGCCGGCTGGGCAGACTGGGATGGCAGGAACCGTGTTCAACGTCGCGGCCAAGTGGGTTCCGCGAGCCGGGGTCGCGGGTCGACCCTCGGGCACTCTGGTGGTGACCAGAGCTGAGCGGGTTGCCACAGAGGCCACGCTGGGGGAACGGGTGCGTGGCTCCTTGACTCAAACGAGCAAGTCGCTGTACGGAGCCCGAGCACCCCTGGTGGATGCGTTGATTCTGGGGCGGCGCGGCGGCATCGACCGCACGCTGCAGGACCGTTTTGCTCAATCTGGTCTGGTCCACCTGCTCTCCATATCCGGATTCCATGTGGGAGTCATCACCGCGTGGATTTTTCTCTTGTGCCGCCTGTTTCGGGGGAGCCGGACTCGCGCGCTCGCCATTGCCGCCGCAGTCAGCGTGATCTACGTCGCATTCCTGGGCTGGCCCGCTCCCGCCACCCGCGCCTCTGCTCTCGCGGTGCTGGTGGCAATCAGTCGTATCAGGCAGCGACGGGTGGAGGCCAACGCGCTTCTCTCCGCCACCTGTCTTTGCGTCCTCCTGGTGGATCCTTGGGCCGTCATGGATTTGGGCGGATGGCTCTCGGTCGCTGCCCTGTGGGGAGCTACCACCTTTACCCGCTGGACCGATCGCGCTCTGGGCCCCTCGGTCGGATGGAGGACACTCGGCTCATCGCTGGGGGCTACTCTGGCCACGGCCCCCATTACCGCAGCCGCACTGGGAACGGTGGCGCCGGTAGGCATCCTACTCAATTTCGGGGCAATCCCGCTGGCCGCAGTCACGGTGCCCGGTGTATTCGCCAGTCTCCTGCTTTTCCCTTTGTGGCCGATGCTGGGCCATTCGCTGGCCGGTGGAGCAGGTCTCGGGCTCCATCTACTCGAGATCCTGGCGACGCTCGGTTCCGGACTGCCGGGAGGACACATCATCGCGGCTGCTGGACTTCGGTCGGCTGTTCCGTGGATCTCGGTCTTTCTGTTGAGCCTGTGGGCCATCGGGCCTCTCAACACCCTGCCGGAGGCGGTTCGGCGGTGGAGCTGGTCGGCCGTCGCGTCGATTTGGGTGGGCCTGCTATGGAGCTCTGCGCCAGCCTCGGCTGACAGCCATTCGAAACTCGCGTTACATTTTCTCGACGTAGGTCAAGGCGATGGCGCAGTGCTTCGGACTCCCGAGGGCCGGTGGGTGCTGATCGACGCGGGGCCGAAGACCGACCGGAGTGATGCGGGCCGCCGAGTAGTTGTTCCCTTCCTGCTGCGAGCGGGCGCTCGGAGGTTGAGCATCGTCTTCGTCTCTCACGCCCACGCCGACCACCTCGGCGGGGTGCCCAGCGTCCTCGACCGATTTCCGACTCAGGCTGTCATCGAGCCGGGCGAGCCGGTCCCTGATCCCCTGTATTACGGCTTCCTCGACGGGCTCGCGTCGGAAGCCATCCCTTGGTATGCCGGGCGGTTAGGGCAGCGATTTATCCTGGATAGTGTGAGCTTTACGATCCTGCACCCGGATCGGCAGTGGAGCGGCTGGGGCGAGGATGTGAACGAGGATTCACTCGTGCTCCTGATCCAGTATCGCGAGTTCGAGGTGTTGTTCGCGGGTGACGCCGGCTTTCCGGCCGAGCGAGCGATGCGGAATCGAATCCGGCCGGTCGACCTGCTGAAAGTCGGCCACCATGGCAGCCGGGGAAGCAGCGGGGACGAGTGGCTCAACTCGCTGCGCCCTCAGGTGGCTGTCATCTCGGTCGGCCAGAACAACTACGGACATCCGGCACCGGAGACGCTGGCCCGGCTTAAACACCGCAGAGTCGAGGTCTGGCGCACCGACCAGGATGGCTCGGTAACCGTCACAACCGACGGCCGAACCATGAGTATCCGGTCACGCGGACGCGAAATGACGTACGATGTTCAGGACAACAGCGTAAACAGTAAACCGTAAACGGTAAACCGGGGGGCTCCGCCAGCCGGTTCACTGTTCACCTTTCACCGTTTACGCTTTCTTGATGAGGAGGAAGCTTGCAGACATCAGTCACTACCATCGAGCGATTTATCCTGGATCAGGAGGACCGCTACCCCGAAGCCACCGGCGAGTTGTCTAACCTGCTCTACGACATAGCGCTCGCGAGCAAGATCATCGCCGCGGCAATCCGGCGTGCGGGGTTAGTCAACATCCTGGGCAAGGCAGGCCACCAAAATGTCCAGGGGGAAGAGCAGCAGAAACTGGATGTCTTTGCCAACGAGACCATCAAGAATTGTCTCCAGCACACCGGTAGGGTGTGCGCCATGGGATCGGAGGAGGACGAGGACATCATTCCGGTGCCCCCGGAGTATGCCGCCGGCAAGTACGCCGTTCTCTTCGATCCGCTTGACGGATCCTCCAACATCGATGTCAACTCCGCAGTGGGGACGATCTTCAGCATTTATCGCAGGGTGAGCATGCACGGCCGCGGCACGTCGAGCGACGTACTGCAGCCAGGCTGCAAGCAGGTCGCCGCCGGCTACATCATGTATGGCTCCAGCACCATGCTAGTGTACACGACCGGCCAGGGAGCCCACGGCTTCACACTCGATCCGACCATCGGCGAGTTTCTGCTCTCCCATCCCAGGATCGTCACCCCGCGTGTAGGCACGTACTACAGCGTGAACGAGAGCAACTTTCATCGTTGGGACATAGAAATGCAGACCGCCGTTCGTGGGCTGAAGGGTGACCTCAGCGATGGCGTGAGCCCCAAGAACAGCCGGTACATCGGCTCACTGGTAGGGGACTTTCATCGCAACTTGGTTGCCGGCGGCATCTTTCTTTACCCTGCGGACACCAAGAACCCGAAGGGCAAGCTCCGGCTGCTCTATGAGGCCAGCCCGATGGCGTTTATCGCGGAACAGGCCGAGGGCTCGGCCACTGACGGGGTGCAACGCATCTTGGACATCATGCCGACAGACCTGCACCAGCGGACGCCGCTGGTGATTGGCTCTCGGGAAGACGTGGGCTACGTCGCCGATACTCTCCGTCGCACCGCCGCTCGGGCGAGCGGTCCCGTTTCCCAACCAGCCTTGTGAAGACCGTCTATGGACCCGGGGACTGGACCGGCGACCCGGTTCGGGACCTCGGCCGTCCGGGTGAGTTTCCGTTCACCCGTGGTCCCTACCCGAACATGTATTCCGGACGGCTCTGGACCATGCGTCAGTACGCCGGATTCGGAACAGCAGAGGAGACCAACCGGAGGTTTCGGCAGCTTCTCGGCGCCGGTCAGATGGGGCTGTCAACAGCCTTCGATCTGCCGACCCAGATGGGCTACGACTCCGATCATCCGATGGCGGACGGCGAAGTTGGACGGGTGGGTGTGGCCATTGACACCGTGGAGGATCTCGCCGAGCTGTTTCGCGACATTCCGCTGGATCGGGTCTCGACCTCGATGACGATCAATGCCACTGCGGCGATCCTCCTGGCCATGTATGTGGTGACTGGAGAAGAGCGGGGGATCCCGCGCACCAAGCTGACCGGCACGGTGCAGAACGATGTATTGAAGGAGTACATAGCCCGGGGCACCTACATCTATCCGGCTGCACCATCGCTCAGGCTGGTGGCTGACATCTTCCGGTTCGTGGCCGACGAGAGCATGAGCTTCAATCCCATCTCGATCAGTGGTTATCACATGCGCGAGGCGGGAGCCACTGCGGTTCAGGAGGTTGGCTTTACCCTGGCGAATGCGGTTGAGTACGTCCGGGTGGCGGTCGAGGCTGGACTGAGCGTTGACAGCTTCGGACCCAGGCTGTCGTTCTTTTTTGCCAGCCACAACGATCTATTCGAGGAGGCAGCCAAGTTCCGAGCGGCGCGGCGACTATGGGCTCGCCTTGCCCGAGAACGATTCGACGCGAGCGATGCCACTGCCCGGATGCGGTTCCATACCCAAACCGGCGGGGTCACTCTGCAAGCTCAGCAGCCGCTCAATAATGTGGTGCGGGTAACGGTGCAGGCACTCGCGGCGGTGCTCGGCGGCACGCAATCTCTGCATACCAATGGTTATGATGAAGCCCTTTCACTGCCGACCGCCGAATCCGCCACTCTCGCGCTCCGGACCCAGCAGGTGCTGGGTTACGAGTCGGGCGTCGCTGGCGTGGTCGATCCACTCGCGGGTAGCTACTACGTGGAAGCGCTTACTGACTCGATCGAACGAGAAGCTCGTGAGCTGATCGAACAAGTGGATGCGCTGGGTGGAGCGGCCCGGGCAGTGGAACGCGGTTTTTTTCAGGACGCGATCGCCCAGAGTGCCTACGAGCTGCAGAAGGCACAGGAGGCGGGTGATCGAATAGTGGTGGGCGTAAATCGCTTTTCGGATGAGTCTCCTGCCATCCCCATTCACGCACCCGACTTCTCGGCATTGGCGGCACAGCAGCGAGCCCGGCTCGCCGAGACCAAGCGGCGTCGCGATCGGTCCGCAGTTAGTGCGGCACTCGCGTCGTTAAACCAGGCCGCGGCCGGCAAGGCGTCGCTCATGCCGGTGATCATCGACGCGGTTCGGGCTCGTGCCACCCTGGGAGAGATCAGCGACACGCTCCGAATGGCCTGGGGTGTCTACCGGCCGACGTAAGCCAGCCAACAGCGATTCACCGCCGACCTGCCCGAGCCAAGAGCCCCAACGATCCGGTTTTGCTTGAAGGGCCGGACCGGCCGTGCTAAGCTTCATAGCTGTTGTCATTTACGCAATGAGCCGCCATGCCCACTTACGAATATCAATGCCCTGAGGGACACCTCTTCGAGAAGTTCCAGAAGATGAGCGAGAAGCCACGCGCCAAGTGCCCGGTGTGCGGTAAGGCGGCTGCTCGGAAGATTTCCGGCGGTGCCGGGCTGGTATTCAAAGGGAGCGGTTTCTATATCACCGACTACGGCCGCGATGGAAAGGGACCTCGGAAGCCGGACACCGAGGCCGCTCCGGCGGGTGAGGCAAAGACCGGCGACGCGACCAAGAGCGAGAGCTCCAAGCCCGAAGCAAAACCCGTCGCCAAGGCGGACGCGGCTCCCACCAAACCTTCTTCTCGTCAGAGCAAAGGGAAGGCTGCTTCCGAGTGAGCGAAACCCTTCGCGCGGAGCTATCGCGGGTGGCCGCGAGGCTCGGCGCCGACGGTCTCGATTTCGTCTTGGAGCGCCCGCGGGATGCTGGGCATGGCGACCTGGCCACCAACCTTGCCATGGTGCTTGCCCGGCGGGATCGTGCCAATCCGCGGAAAACTGCAGAGCGAGTTCTCCAGGAGCTCAAGCTTCCACCCGATCTCATCGCCAGGACCGAGATCGCCGGTCCCGGGTTCATCAACTTCTGGCTGGCCGGTACCCAGCTGTCCGCCGCTCACCGGAAAATCCTCGACGCAGATAAGGAGTACGGACAAGCCCGCTGGGGTGCCGGACTCAAGGTGAATGTGGAGTTCGTGTCAGCCAACCCCACCGGTCCACTTCACGTCGGACACGGCCGCGGGGCAGCTCTGGGCGACGCGATCGCCTCTCTGCTCCAGTGGACCGGTCACGCGGTGACCCGCGAGTTCTACGTGAATGATGCGGGTGTACAGATCGACAAGCTGGCGCAAAGTCTCTGGGCCCGGGTACGCCAGGAAGCCGGCTACCCAGCGGAGATTCCGGAAGGCGGGTATCACGGAGAGTACCTGCGGGAGAATGCCCGGCAGGTGCTCGCTCAGGAGGGCCGTCAGTTTGCCGACCTGCCCACCGAGGAGGGCGTTCGGCGATGCCGGGACCTGGCGATCCGTCTCCAGCGTGAGGAGCAGAACCGAGATTTGAAGGACTTTGGCGTCACCTTCGATGTGATCACCTCCGAACAAACGGCCTACGACTCCGGCAGTGTGGATCGCACCCTCGCGCTGCTGGCCAGCCGAGGCCTGACCTATGAATCGGAGGGGGCGCTCTGGCTCCGCACCACTAATTTCGGTGATGACAAGGACCGCGTGCTGCGGAAAGGCGACGGCACCCTCACCTATCTCGCGCCCGATATCGCATACCACGTCGACAAACACGATCGGGGATTCGACCGTGTTATCGACGTCTGGGGAGCCGACCACCACGGCTACATACCCCGGATGCAAGCGGCTCTGGCGGCGCTCGGGTATTCCTCCGAGTTCTTCGACGTAGAGCTGGTGCAACTGGTGCGGGTAGTTCGCGGCGGCGAGGAGGTGAGGATGTCCAAACGCTCCGGTGAGTTCGTCACCCTGCGGGATCTCTACGAGGAAGTAGGCGTCGATGCTGCACGGTATTTCTTCCTGATGACCAAGGGCGCAACACCGCTCGACTTCGATGTCGAGAAGGCCAAGAAGCAGACCGACGAGAATCCGATCTTCTACGTACAAATGGCCCATGCGCGACTGAACGGCATCTTTCGTACGGCGCAGCGCGAGCCTGACTCGGTCACTGGAGAGCTCGACCTGGGGGCACTGCCGGCCCTGGAAGACACCGAGCTTCTCAAGAAACTGGTCCAATTCCCGGAAATCGTTGATAAGGCGGCGCGGGAACGCGAGCCCCATCGCGTCACTGTCTACCTGCACGAGTTGGCGGGCATTGTCCACGGCTGGTACCATCGCACCCGAACCCTGGGCGAGGAGGCGTCAACCGAGCGCGCCCGCCTGCTGCTTGCCCGTGCCGCCCGCATTGTGCTATCGAACGGGCTGGCTTTGCTGGGGATTTCCGCACCCGATCGGATGTGATGCCATGACGCTGCTGGTTGTCGGCAGTATCGCACTGGACTCGATCTTCACTCCATTTGGCCAGACCGCTGACGCGCTGGGTGGGTCGGCCGTGTATTTCAGCGTCGCCGGCTCTCTCCTCCATCCGGTGCAGGTGGTAGGGGTGGTAGGAAATGACTATCCCCATGACGAGCTGGGACGCCTTGCTGCTCGAGGCATCGACTGGTCGGGAGTGGAGCGGGCCGACGGAGAGAGCTTCCGCTGGAAGGGGAAGTACTCCTACGATCTTCAAAGCAGGGAGACGTTGGAGACTCGCTTGGGAGTGTTCGCCGATTTTCAGCCGAGGCTCCCCGCGGCGTTTCGGTCCGCCCGCTACCTCTTCCTTGGGAATATCGATCCCGATCTCCAGCTCGGCGTCCTGGAGCAGGTTCAGAACCCCGAGCTCGTCGTGTGCGACACCATGAATTACTGGATCCAGAGCAAGAAGGCGGTGCTCCTTCAGCTGCTGTCCCGGGTCGATGTGCTCATGGTGAATGACAGCGAGGCGCGGGAGCTGAGCGGCGACTGGAACATTCATCGGGCGGGCCGATGGATCCTGGCCCACGGACCCAAGCGAGTGGTGATCAAGCAGGGCGAGCACGGGGCTCTCCTGATCGAGCCGAAGCGCACCTTCTACGTGCCGGCCTATCCCATGGAAAACGTATTCGACCCAACCGGGGCGGGAGATGCATTCGCCGGCGGGTTCATGGCCTACCTGGCTCGCACCAAATCGGTGGCGGAGGACAACGTCCGCCGAGCCATGGTGTATGGCGCCGCCATGGGCTCTTACGCGGTCGAGCAGTTTGGCATTCGAGGCTTCGACCAAGTCACGCTCCGCGATGTGGAGCTGAGAGTTCGCGCCTTCCAGGATCTGACCCACGTCAGTCTGGCGGAGGCACTTCCGTGAAGGCAGGTGGAGCCCCCGAGTACGCCGAAGCGGGCGTCGACCTTGCGGCCGCCGATGCCAGCAAAGCGCGCATCAACGAGCTGGTAGCGGGTACCCGAACCGACCTCTCGGTTGGAATGACGGGCGCCTTCGGCGGCATGGTTCGGGTGCCGGTTGGCCTGCACAAGCCGGTCCTGGTTCTGAGCACCGACGGCGTGGGCACCAAGGTGCTCGTGGCGCTTCGGGCCAGGCAGTTCCATACGGTGGGCGAGGATCTCGTGAACCACAGCGTGAACGATGTCCTGGTCCATGGAGCTACCCCCGTCGCATTTCTGGATTACATCGCGGGCGCGGCCCTGGAAGTCAACCAGATCGCGCAGATCGTCGAAGGGATCGCGCGGGGGTGCCGGGCTCACGGAATGGCGCTCGCGGGTGGTGAGACGGCGCAGATGCCGGGCTTGTATCAGCCGGGCACCTACGATCTCGCTGGCACCATCATCGGCGTAGTCGAGGAGGACCGGGCTATCCATGGGACCTCGATCCTACCAGGTGACGCTCTTCTCGCATATGCCTCGACTGGTTTGCATACCAATGGGTATACCCTCGCTCGGCGGGTGATCTTTGAACGTCTGGGTCTCGGTCTCGAGGACACCCTGGGAGGCACCGGGAAGACCGTGGGTGCCGTACTGCTGGAGGTCCATCGGAGCTATTACCGGAGTGTCTTCCCTATTCTGGACCGGGCCCATGGACTGGCCCACATCACTGGAGGGGGGATCGGCGGTAATCTGGTGCGGATATTGCCCCAAGACTGCATGGCGACGATAGATCCCGAGACCTGGGAGCTGCCGCCGCTCTTTCGGATACTGCAGCAGGCGGGGCAGATCTCCACTCAGGAAATGCGTGAAGTGTTCAATCTCGGGGTGGGGTTCGTCGCCGTACTGCCACCGGACGCCATAGCCGCAGCCCAGACCGCTGCGACGGCTGCCGGGGTCACGACATGGGTGATGGGCGAGGTCCGGCGGGGCCGCAAGGCCGTGCGTTTCGCCCGTCCGTAACGGAGAATACGATGCGCGCCCCAGGTATAACTGGACTTCTCCTCCTGGCTCTCGCCGTTCCCGCTCTGGCTCAGACACCCGAGTGTGCCGGGTACGTGAGCAACGCGCAGCGGGTCTGCGCGGCGGCGGTGGACGGGACCCGTGCATTCCACCCGCTGGTGGGTGTGCTGGTTAGCGGAGGTAACCCCACGATCGGGTCGGCCGCGACTCTGGGCGGACTCGGCCATGCCTCACTGACGGTACGAGCCAACGCGGTAAGCCTGGTGCTGCCGGACGTGAACTATACCGGGAGCAGCTCGACCGTTCCTGTCGGGGATAAAATCTTTGCTCCTGCGCCGCTCCTCGAGGGAGCGGTTGGTCTCTATAAGGGCATGCCGGGCGGCCTCCTGGCAGTCGACTTCCTGGGATCGGCCCAGCTGCTTCCCACCGATCAGGTGGACCACCTCGTCGTCGATTCCGGCGCACGCAGGATCGGCAGCATCGCCTTGGGTCTTGGTTACGGAGCGCGCATCGGGATTCTGCGCGGCATGGGTCCCCTGCCTGCCGTGTCGGTCAGCGTGATGCGGCGCGACATTCCGACGATCACCTACGGCGACGTGGCGGCGGGCGACCAGTTCAGCTACGGAGTTGATCTGCATGCAACCAACCTCCGGCTCATTGCGAGCAAGCAGGTGGCGGTGCTGGACCTGGCCGCCGGCGTGGGTTGGGACAAGTACACCGGCGACGCCATTATTCAGTTCCGGGATCCCATTACCAGCGTGCTGCAGCCCAACGTCCCAGTCGAGCTGGACAACTCCCGTGTTCTCGGCTTCATAAACGCCGGGCTGAGCATGTCCATGGTGCGGCTCACCGGTGAGGTTGGATACCAGGGCGGAAAGGATCAGGAGCTGTCCACCGACTTCGAGGACTTCGATACCACCAAAGGGAAGTTCTTCGCGGGCCTGGGCCTGCGGGTGAGCTTTTAGCGCGGATGAACGAGCGGGAGGCAATGGCCCGCGCTCTCGACCTCGCCTGGCGGGGCTGGGGTCGGGTCCAGCCCAATCCGCTGGTTGGAGCAGTGGTCCTTCAGGGTGAGGAGCCGGTAGGAGAGGGGTGGCACCCCGAATTTGGCGAGCGGCATGCGGAAACGGTGGCGCTCGCCGGGGCAGGCGAACGGGCTCGAGGAGCGACGATGGTTGTCACTCTCGAGCCCTGCGCGCATCAAGGAAAGCAGCCGGCCTGCACCGAAGCCATCATCCGATCAGGAATTCGCCGGGTCGTTGCGGCTCTGCGCGATCCCAACCCGATTGCTGCTCGAGGTACGGAACTGTTGCGGGAGGCTGGAGTGGAGGTCGAGCTGGGTCCGTTGAGTGAAGCTGCTGCGGCCCAGAATGCGATCTTCCTGCACTCGATTGCTGCCGCCGGGCGGCCGTTCGTGGCGCTCAAGCTGGCCACGACATTGGACGGTCGGATTGCCGATGGATACGGACGGTCCCGATGGATCTCCGGCCAGCAAGGTCGCGAGTACGTCCAGTGGCTCCGAGCCGGCTTCGATGCCATCGCGGTAGGAGGCCGCACCGCCCGTCTGGACGACCCTTCGCTCACGGTGCGGGGGCCGGTACAGCCACGCATCCCTCCACGCCGAGTTGTTTTCGACCGGGCTGCTGACCTCGGCCCGCAACTCACTCTCATCCGCACTGCCAGAGAAACACCCACAGTGGTTGTGGTCTCACCTCAGGCAGAACCCGGCCGGGTGAAGCGGCTGGAGGCTGCCGGGGTGACGGTCTTGCGATCGGGCAGTCCTGCGGAAGCCTTGCGCTCGCTGCGAGATTCCGGCATCGGCTCACTCCTGGTAGAAGGGGGCGGACAACTGGCCGGCGCGTTGCTCGGGGCGGGGCTGGTGGACCGCTACTACTGGTTGCAGGCGCCCCTCTGGCTGGGAGATGATGCGGTCCCCGCCGTGGCCGGACTTCCCGCGCGAGCACTCGACCAGGCCAGCCGCTGGCATGTGGTCGAGCGACGCTCGCTGGGTGAAGACACGCTGCTGGTAGTCGATCGGAGCTGATGTTCACAGGCATTGTTACTGACATCGGGATGGTTCGGCGGGTGTCCAATGGATCGGACGGGCTCGAGCTCACCATTCAAAGTTCCTACGCCGATCTCGGCCTGGGTGAGAGCATTGCAGTCGATGGCGCGTGCCTCACCGTGCAGACCCTCAGCGATGGAAGCTTCACCGCGCACGTCGTCCACACCTCCCTCCAGCGTACCCGGTTCGCCAAGTACGTCAAAGGTCAACGCGTGAATCTCGAGCGTGCGCTTCGGGCGGGTGACCGTCTGGGCGGGCACCTGGTGCAGGGGCACGTTGACGGGATCGGAAAGGTACAGCTGGTGCAGCAAGCCGCTGATGCACGACTGCTCGACCTTTGGGTGCCGGAGGAGGTCGGCCGGGTGTCGGTTCCCCTGGGCTCGATCACAGTCGATGGAGTGAGTCTGACTATCAACGCCAAGCCGGGACCCAGCGTAATCCAGATCTCCCTGGTTCCGTTTACTTTACAGCATACGACTCTGGGTGAACGCCAGGCAGGCGATTCGGTTCATCTCGAGTCCGATACCATTGGGAAGTACGTGGCGGCGCTGTTGAAGGAGCGAAGTTCGACATTATGAAAACCTTCGGGACCATCGAGCAGGCAATCAGCGATCTGAGGAACGGCAAGATCATTATCGTGGCCGACGACGAGGACCGCGAGAATGAGGGAGACCTCGTCTGTGCCGCCGAGCTTGCCACGCCTGAGATGATCAACTTCATGACCCTGCATGGCCGCGGCCTCATCTGCCTGGCGCTCACCGGCGAGCGCTGTGATCAGCTGGGTCTGGTGCCCATGACCGAGCGAAACACCGAGGAGCTGTCCACCGCATTTACCGTAAGCATCGACGCCCAGCGACGCTTCGGCGTAACCACGGGAATCTCGGCCAGCGATCGGGCCACGACCATCCACGTTGCCATCAACCCGGCCACCGTGCCCTCGGATCTCCGCCGTCCGGGTCACGTCTTTCCGCTACGGGCCCGGCCCGGCGGCGTCCTCCAGCGTGTGGGGCAGACCGAGGCGAGCGTGGATCTTGCCCGTCTGGCCGGTCTCAATCCCGCCGGTGTCATCTGCGAGATTCTCAACGCCGACGGTACCATGGCTCGACGCACCCAGCTCCACGAGATCGCGCATCAACAGGGTCTGACCTTCGTGACCGTTGCGCAACTGGTGGCGCACCGGCTTCAAACGGAGCGGCTGGTGCATCGCGTGGCCGAGGCCCGGATTCCAACCGAGTTCGGCGAGTTCACCATTATCGGCTATCGCAACGATGTGGACACGGCCGAGCACGTGGCCCTGGTCCACGGCGACATTGCCGGCCAACCCAACATTCTGGTGCGCATGCACTCGAAGTGTCTGACCGGGGACGTGTTCGGCTCCCGGCGCTGCGACTGCGGTGTTCAGCTGCACCGAGCCATGGAGCTCATTGCGCGAGACGGCAGGGGGGCCGTCGTATACCTGGATCAGGAAGGACGTGGCATCGGTCTGCTCAACAAGCTGCGCGCCTATGCCCTGCAGGACAGCGGTGACGACACGGTGCAGGCCAACGAACGGCTCGGCTTTGCGCCGGATCTGCGGAACTACGGCATCGGCGCGCAGATCCTGCGGGATCTGGGGCTTTCCTCCATTCGGGTGATGACCAACAATCCCCGGAAACTGGTGGGCCTGGAGGGGTACGGCCTGGAGATAGTCGAGCGTGTCCCTCTGCTATCGGACCCTCACCACGAGAATCGAACCTACCTTCAGGTCAAGCGCGACAAGCTGGGCCACCTCTTTACCCACTGACGCCGTGCCCGACTTCTCCGGTCGCCTGCGCGCCTCCGGCCGGGTGGCGATTCTGGTGAGCCGTTACAACGAGCTGATTACCACCAAGCTTCTCGATGGCGCCCTTGCGTGCTGTGGGGAGGCGGGGATTGGACGGGACTCCCTCGATGTCATATGGGTACCCGGCGCCTTCGAGTTGCCGGTGGCGGCTGCCGTGGCCGCGGACTCTCGGGCTTACAGCTGCTTGATCGCTCTCGGTGCGGTCATCCGCGGGGACACGCCACACTTCGAGTATGTTGCCGGCGAGGCCGCCCGAGGCCTGCGCGACGTCTCGGTACTTTACGGCCTGCCGGTGAGTTTCGGGGTATTGACCGTGGATACCATGCAGCAGGCCGCCGACCGAGCCGGAGGCAGCGCCGGGAACAAGGGACATGAAGCGGCCTCTGCGGCTCTGCGAACCGCCGATGTCCTGGCCCAGCTTCGGGCTCACCATGCTCAGGATTGAGACCAAGCGTCGGGCCCGCGCGCTGCAGATCCTTTACGCCTGGGAGCTCCAGGGCTCTCCACCTATTCCACAGGTCGCCAGTGGCCTCGCCCGGCTCACCGGGCCCGAGCCCCGCGTGCTTGATCGAGCCGAGTCACTGGCCGCCGACGTCGTCGCTGAAGTGAACACCCTCGATGCTCAGGCCGCGAGTGCGTCGGAGAACTGGCGCCTCAGTCGAATCGCAGTGGTGGAGCGCAATATCCTCCGGCTCGGTATTCACGAGCTTCGCCGCGGCGAGGTTCCGCCCAAGGTCGCAATCGATGAGGCGGTGCATCTGGCCCACTGGTTCGGTGACGTGCGCGCCCCTGGCTTCGTCAATGGCATTCTGGATGGGATCGCCCGTTCCCTCGGACGGTTATAGGACGCGCGATCTCCCCCCATCGTGAACATCCTCCTGGTGAACTGGCAAGATCGGGCCAATCCCTACGCTGGTGGGGCGGAGATCCATTTGTTCGAGATATTCGGGCGGCTCGCCCGGCAAGGTCACCGGGTGCGGCTGGTATGCTCCGGATGGAAAGGCGGAGCCGCCCGGGCCACCATCGACGGGATCAGCATCCAGCGAGTGGGGGGCCGCAACAGCTTCGCTCTCCTGGGCCGGAGCGCGGTTCGACGAGCCGTAGCGGCGGAGCGACCGGACATTCTGGTCGAGGACATCAACAAACTCCCGCTCTTTCTGCCGATCGGCACATCGCTGCCTTTCTGCGCCATTGTGCCTCACCTTTTTGGCGAGACCGCGTTCGATGAGGCGCCCTGGCCGATCGCAGCCACAGTCTGGGCGGCGGAACGTCCCTTGCCCTGGGCCTATCGTCGCGCTGGATTCCACGCCATCAGTGAAAGCACCCGCGACGACTTGATAGCCCGCGGCGTTTCGCACGATCACGTGCGCGTCATTCACCCGGGAGTGGACAGCCGCCGTTTCACGCCGGGGCCTGCGGGACGTCGGTCCACGCTGCCAAACTTCTTGTATGTTGGGCGGCTGAAGCGTTATAAAGGAATAGGCTTAGCCATTGAGGCCCTGGCTCTTGCGCGGCGCCAACGACCGGATCTTCGACTGGACATCGCCGGAGTAGGGGACTATCGGGCGGAACTGGAGCGGCAGATTCGGGAGCTGGAGCTGGAAAAGGCCGTCACCCTTCATGGTTTTGTAAGCGAGGAGCGGAAGATCGATCTCATGCGCTGGGCTTGGGCCAACGTGTTTCCGTCTCCCAAGGAAGGATGGGGCATCACCGTCATCGAGGCCGCCGCCTGCGGCACACCATCATTGGCCTCCGATAGTCCGGGATTACGGGATTCGGTGCGTCATGGGGAGACCGGCTTTCTGATCCCTCATGGCGACGCTATCGGTCTGGCCGACCGCATGCTTGAGCTCGCCGATTCACCCCTGCTGGTGCAACGGTTAGGGCAACAGGCCCGCCGGTTCGCGGAAGAGCTGACCTGGGAACAAACGGCGGCTGCTACCGAGTGTCATCTCACAGACATCATCACGGGCGAGGCCGGTGGCTGAGCCCGGAGGAGCACGCATGGCACCCACTATCACCGCTCGTCATTGTGAAATATCGGACGGGCTCCGGGAGCGAGCCACCAACGTGGTGGAACGGTTAGGCAATCTCGCATCCCGCCCGATGGAGTCTACGGTTGTGTTCGATACCGATGGAATCAACCAGACCGTCGAGATCCGGTTGCATGTGGCGCGCGGAGAAGTGCTGGTGGCCCGGGGAGAGGGTGTCGATCACCGCACCGCGCTCGACCGGGCCGAAGAAAAACTCCGGCGCCAGGTCGAGCGGGCTTCGGGACGACCGCGGCGACCCCGCTCGGCACAATCCAACAACCCCCTCTGATGCTGCGACTCGGCGACTTCCTGTCTCGTCGGGGGGATCCGCTGCAGCTGGAGCCGCTCACGGGCGAGTTGGGACTCGACCGCCAGATGACTGCCGCCGAGGTCGCCGGCCCGGGTCTCGCCCTGGCCGGCTACACCGGTCGGTTTGCGGCGAACCGGCTGCACGTGCTGGGGGAAACGGAGATCACTTTCCTCAACTCGCTTCCTCCCGAGCGGCGGCGGGAATCGCTGACCACGTTCTTCAGCTTCGACCTGCCCTGCATCTTCGTGACCAAGGGTCAGGAGGTCCCGCCGGAACTGCTGGAGCTTGCCAAGGTCAAGGGAGTGCCGGTTCTCCGTAGCAAGCTCAAGACCTCCGAGTTCTATCGCCGGATCAAGCCCATCGTCGAGGAGGCCTTCGCGCCCCGCACGACACTGCATGGGTCACTGGCGGACGTGTACGGCGTGGGTCTCCTGTTCGTGGGGCGGTCCGGTATCGGCAAGAGTGAGTGTGTCCTGGATTTGGTCGAGCGGGGCCACCGGCTGGTCGCCGACGATGTGGTGCAGGTAACCCGGCGGGGCAACGACGTGTTGATCGGCCGAGGACATGAGCTCGCCGCTCATCACATGGAAATTCGCGGCATCGGCCTGATCGACATCCCCGCGCTGTTTGGAGTACGTGCCGTCCGGCAGCAGAAGCGAATCGAGGTGGTGGTGCAGCTCGAGGATTGGGAGACCGCCAAGGACACCGATCGGAGCGGCCTCTCGCGGGAGGAGACCACCATCCTCGACGTTCTGGTTCCCCGGGTCGTAGTGCCGCTCAACCCCGGGAAAAACATTACCGTGATCTCCGAGGTGGTGGCCATGATGCATCTGCTTCGCTACTCCGGCGTCGATGTGGCTGCCGCGTTCAATGCCCGGTTGATCAAGCGGATGAAGGAGCAGCGCGGGGTTCGGGAGTATCTGCAGGAGGATTATGAGTGAAGAACTGCGCGGCGTCGTTGTGTGTCACGGCACATTGGCAGAGGCGCTGGTGCAGGCGGCGGAGCAGATCAGTGGAATCCGGGGCGCCTTGGTGCCGATCTCCAATACGGGCTGCGACCGAGACACGCTGGAGCAACGAGTGCTGGATGCGGTGGATGGCCGGTCAGCCGTCGTCTTCGTGGATCTTGCCAGTGGCTCCTGCTCCTTTGCCGTCCTCAAGCGCCTGCGGGGTGAGCCCTCGGTGAAGGTCGTGACCGGCGTCAACCTCGCGATGTTGGTCGACTTCGTGTTCCATCGTTCGCTCCCGCCAGCGGAAGCCGCGGCCCGCGTTGTCGCGGCCGGTGAAAAGTCCATCAGGATCCCCTGATGTCCATCGTATTATGCCGAGTCGACGACCGTCTCATCCACGGCCAGGTGGTGGTCGGGTGGGGCCGGCCCATGGGAATCAACCTCATCATTCTGGTGGATGACCAGGTCGCTGCCAGCGAATGGGAGCAGGAGCTCTACCGCATGGCGGTTGCGCCCGAGATCGAGGTGCGGTTCGTTACCGTCGCCCAGGCCACCGCGGAGTTGGGTGAATGGCAGTCCAACGGGAAGCGCGGCCTGGTGCTCACCGGTGATCTGGAAACTATGGCCGCGCTGCATGCGGCCAGCCCGGAGATCATCCATCGCATTAATCTGGGCGGAATTCATCACCGGCCCGGACGGCGTGAACGGCTGCCGTTCATATATCTCACCGACCAGGAGTTACACCGCCTGACCGCACTGGAGGAGTCGGGAGCCGTCATAAGCGCGCAGGACCTTCCTACGACACCTCCGGTGGCCCTGAGGAATCTCGGATGAGCGAGTTCTCACCGCTGGTGGTTCTCCCGCTCCTCCTGTGGGGAACGCTGGTGGGGCTTGATTTGGTCAGCGTGCCCCAAGCCATGATTTCCCGTCCAGTCGTCGCCGGCGTGGTAGCTGGCGCCTTGGCCGGTGACGTGGAAGCCGGCCTTCGTATCGGCGTATTGTTCGAGCTGTTCGCCCTGGATGTTCTGCCGGTGGGTGCGGTCAGGTATCCGGACTATGGCCCGGCCACCGTGAGCGCAGTCGCGCTCGGGGCGGGTACGCCTTGGGAGCTTGGCTTGGGTGTGAGTGCCGCCTTGGGCTTGGTGCTGGCGATGCTGGGTGGATGGAGCCTTCAGGTGGTCCGTCGCTGGAATGCCAGAGCGATCCAGCAACAAACCGCTGCCCTGGCTGCCGGCGAGAGTAGAGCAATCAGGTGGCTTCAGTACGGAGGGGTTCTGCGCGACGCGCTCCGGGGTTTTACTCTGACGCTGGCTGGCTTGGTGCTGGCGTCAACCGTCACTGAATCGGTCCGCCTGGACCGCCCGACCGCGGTGGCGTTTACGCTGGTCGCTGTAGGATCCGGACTTGCGGCTGCCGCCAGCAGTGCCTTTCGCGGGTCCGGCCGCGGTCCGCGGCTCAAGTGGCTGATAGCTGGCCTGGGTGTCGGGATCGTGCTGGCGGTGCTCACATGAACCAGCGCGTCCGGGCGTTGTTCCGTCTCTTTGCCATCCAGGGAACCTGGAACTACGAGCGCATGCTCGGCGTGGGCATGGGGTACGCTGCCGAGCCGCTGCTCGAGGACCTCAAGGCCGTCGACCCGGTCCGGCACGGCGAGGCGGTGGTGCGTTCAGCGGAGTTCTTCAATTGCCATCCTAATCTTGCCGGATTGGCCCTGGGCGCGACGGTGCGGGCCGAGTACGAGGGAGTACCCGGGCCTCAGATCGTGCGACTCAGGACAGCTCTGTGTAGCCCGTTGGGGTCGATGGGCGATCAGCTCTTCTGGGCCGGCTTGGTGCCCGCGCTGGTTGGCCTCACCGTGATCGGAGTGGTACTGGGGGCGGGATGGTGGGCTATTGCTGGCTTTCTGTTGGTCTACAATGGCATTCGGATCTGGACGGGGTATTGGTCGCTTCGCACCGGCATGGCGTCCGGCATGCGCGTGGGTGCCGCCATTGGAAGCTCCTGGCTTCCCAAGGCCATGGAGTGGATAACTCCCACGGCTGGTTTTGTCCTCGGCGCCACCGTGCCTCTCGTGGTGGCTTGGTATCTGGATGGGTTCGGCTGGGCCGCGGCCGTTGGTGCGGCAGGGGTGGCGGTAGCCGGCTTTGCCCTCACCCGATGGTTCGGACCGGGCCTTACCTCGGTTCGATTTGCGCTCCTGGCCATGGTTCTCCTGCTCCTGTTCCGGAGGATCGGGCTGTGATCGAGCGCGAAGCGAAGATCGTGAACCTGGAGGGGCTGCATGCCCGTCCCGCGGCTCGCATCGTCCGACTGGCCAGCACCTTCGACTCGGATATCGAGCTCTGCAAGGACGGTGTCGGAGTCAACGGTAAGAGCATCATGGGGGTGATGATGCTGGCTGCCGAATGTGGAAGCTCGATCACCATTCGGGCCCATGGGCCCGACGCGGAGCAGGCTGCCAAGGCATTGGCCGACCTCGTCGCGTCCGGGTTTGGCGAGACCGTGCCGTGACCCGGGTCCTGAGAGGAATCGGCGTGTCACCGGGCGTGGCTTGCGCGCCGGCTCTGACTCTCCGGTGGGATTTCCCGGAGGTGAAAGACCGGACTGTCGGGGCTGCCGAGGTCGAGGGCGAGGTCCGGCGGCTGAGAGAAGCCGTGGATGACGTCGTCTCTCACCTCAAGGGTCTGGGTGAGCGAGTCCTTCAGCGCGCCGGTCCCGAGGAGTCCAGGATCTTCGATGCCCAGATCCTGATGGCCCAGGACGAGGATTTCCTGGCTTCGGTAGAGACTCTGATCCGTAAGAACCAGCTGAGTGCCGAGACTGCCTACGAGTTCAGAGCGCTGGAGCTGCGGGCCCAGTGGTCGGGCGCAGCCCGCCTGCGGGAGCGGCTCGCCGATCTTCATGCCATTCAGATGCGCATGATCCAGCGGCTACTGGGCCGGACCGACACTGAGCTCTGGTCGCTGCCCGGGGACGAGCAGGTGATCGTAGTAACCCACGAGCTCTCACCGGGACTCACGGTGCAGCTGGATCGCGACTATGTGGTCGGACTGGTCGCTGAGGAGGGTACCCGCACCGCTCACGCGGCCATTCTGGCGCACTCTCTGGGGATACCGGCTGTGATGGGCGCCGCCGGAGCGCTGTCCGAAATTCCCAACGGAACGATGCTGCTCCTGGACGGTCAAAGCGGCACGATCGTTCTGGACCCCAACCGGGATGAGCTGGAAGAAGCCAAGGTGCAGGTCAGCCGCCGCCACCGGCTGGAGCTCCAGCTCGAGTCTGTAGTAGGGGAGCCAGCCGTGACTCCCTCGGGCCGGCCGATCGCCTTGATGGGCAATGTAGATCTCCCCGAGGAAATCGAGGCCGCCATCCGCCACGGGGCCCAGGGTGTCGGCTTGCTCCGCACCGAATTTCTTCTGACCGGCCGTACCAGCCTGCCTACCGAAGACGAGCAAACAGAATACTTCAGGCGGGTGGCGCTGGCGTTTCCCGATCAGACTGTGGTCATCCGTTCATTTGATCTGGGGGGCGACAAATTCCCGGCTTCCTTCAAGGCCCCCGTCGAAGCCAACCCGTTCCTCGGCTGGCGCTCCATCCGGGTCTGCCTCGACCAGCCGGAGGTCTTTCGTCCCCAGGTACGCGCGGTGCTTCGAGCCGCGGCGGGTCATGATCTCCATCTCATGCTCCCACTGGTGACAACCGTAGGCGAGGTTCAGGAAGCCCGTGACATCATCATGGAGGAAGCCCGCGCGCTACAGAAGGAAGGAGTACGCGCGGCACCATCGATTCCGGTTGGCGTGATGGTCGAGACCCCGGCGGCGGTCCTGATGGCTGACCGCCTGGCGGAGGTGAGTGCGTTTTTCAGCGTCGGAACCAATGATCTTACCCAGTACACCATGGCGGTGGATCGGGGAAATGCCCGGCTGGCCAACCGCTTTACTCCTCACGACCCCTCGATCGTGCGGCAGCTCCAGCGAGTGCTCGAGGTGGGAAAGGCAGCCGGTCTCCCGGTGAGCGTCTGCGGTGAAATGGCCTCTGAGCCCCTGAGTGCGGTTCTCCTGCTGGGGTTGGGGTATGATTGCCTCAGCGTGTCCCCTCCGGCGCTTCCACTGGTAAAGTGGGTCATTCGGACCGTCCCCGAGGACTCGGCGCGTCGGGCGGCCGAAGCGGCTGTGAGGGCGGGCAGTGCGGCGGAGGTAAGCAACGTGCTTCGGGAAACCGTGGGCGAGTATATAGATATCCGTTTGCTTGATCCTCATTCGGCGTTGCCTGGGCGTGGTCGCGTCGCTACCTTGCCCCCCGGAAAGAGCAGCATTTAGCACGCACGAAGTGCGGCCCGGTTGTTGCGATTGCCACATTCTCTCCAGAACCCCGTTCCCATGGCCCGTGCCAAGCATCACATCTTCACCTCCGAGTCGGTCACCGAAGGCCACCCGGACAAGGTTGCCGATCAAATCTCTGATGCGGTGCTGGATGCTATTCTGGCGCAGGACCCTGCCGGCCGGGTTGCCTGCGAGACTCTGGTCACGACGGGGATGGCGGTCGTTGCTGGAGAGATTACTACCAGCACGTACGTCCATATCCCTGATCTGGTGCGGCAGACCGTAGAGTCGATAGGATACACTGACGCAGCCTACGGATTTGACGGCCGTACCTGTGCCGTGCTTACCACCATCGACCGGCAGTCGCCGGACATTGCGATGGGGGTGGATGCCGGCGGCAAGAAGGAACAGGGGGCCGGTGACCAGGGCATGATGTTCGGGTATGCCACCAACGAGACCCGCGAACGCATGCCTCTGCCGATCGTGCTCGCCCACCGAATCGCGGAGCGGCTCGCAGCCGTACGGAAGGGTCTCAACGGGCATCCTCGAATCGAGTGGCTGCGGCCCGACGGCAAGTCCCAGGTGTCAGTGGAATACGAGGATGACCGTCCGGTTGCGGTACGAACCGTCGTAGTATCCACGCAACATGCGGAGCGCAACGGCTCGCGGCAGCTCAGTCAGAGCACCATCCGCGAGGCGGTTGTCGAGGAGGTCATTCGGCCGGTGCTCGAGGCTGCCGGTTTCGAGCATCAGCGGACTAAGTTTCTGATTAATCCCACCGGCCGATTCGTGATCGGCGGCCCCCACGGCGACGCTGGCCTCACCGGCCGCAAGATTATCGTCGATACGTACGGTGGCATGGCACGCCATGGCGGAGGCGCGTTCAGCGGCAAGGATCCGTCCAAGGTCGACCGATCTGCCGCCTACGCGGCGAGATGGGTGGCCAAGAACATTGTCGAGGCCAAGCTGGCTCGGCGTTGCGAGGTTCAGGTCGCGTATGCCATCGGTGTGGCCGAACCGGTGTCGGTGATGGTCCAGACGTTCGGCACCGGCGCCTTGCCCGACAGTACGCTCGAAAAAATGGTGCAGGAGGTGTTCGACCTCACTCCCAAGGGCATTATTGACGCTTTGAAGCTGAAGCGGCCAATTTACCGTCCTACCGCGACTTATGGGCACTTCGGCCGCCGGCCGAAGACCGGCCAATACAATGGAAAGAAGGTTGATTTCTTTACCTGGGAGCAGCCCGACCGCGTCAAGGACCTGCTGTCGGCGGCCCGCTGAGGAGCATATGCCCGTCCAGACTGCCACTGCTAAGTACGACATCAAGGACTTGGCCCTCGCCGACGAGGGTAAGCGGCGTACCGAGTGGGCCGAGCGCTCCATGCCGGTGCTGCGCCAGATCCGGGCTCGTTTTGCGACGGAGCGGCCGCTCAAGAGCATCAAGCTCTCTGCCTGCCTCCATGTCACTACGGAGACCGCCAACCTGATGCAGACGCTCCGCGCCGCGGGAGCCGAGATCGCGCTGTGCGCATCCAATCCGCTCTCAACCCAGGACGATGTGGCCGCGTCACTGGTCGCCAATTATGAAATCCCGGTATATGCCATTAAGGGTGAGGGCAACGAGACGTATTACGAGCACATCACA
>JAICPP010000210.1 GCA_025929805.1 Gemmatimonadales bacterium
CACCGAAGTCCGCCAGTTCCTGATTCAAGCCGGCTTCTCCGATCCTCGCGCGGTTTCGATCTACTGGGCGTCGCGGGTGAGTCTGGCAGTAGGGCTCCCCATCATGGCACTCTTCGGTCTGCCGCTGTTAGGGGTTTCTTCGAATCAGACCCTCCTGGCCGTCCTGTACTTTGGCGCGCTCGGCTGGATCGGACCGGCGTTTTACGTGCGCAGGCGACTGAAGGCGCGGCAGAAAGAGGTTCAACTCGCCTTACCCGATATGCTGGATATGCTGGTGGTCTGCGTCGAGGCGGGGCTGGGACTCAATCAGGCCCTGGTCAGGGTGGCCGACGAGATCGAGCACGTGAGTACGGTCATGGCGGAGCAGCTCGCCATGGTGAACCTGGAGATGCGGGCGGGAACCCCCCGCGAAGAAGCGCTCAAGAACCTGGCCGAGCGCACCGGGCTCCCCGACATCCGATCGCTGGTTAGCATGATGATCCAGACCGACCGCTTCGGAACCTCGGTGGCCGATGCGCTCCGGGTCCATTCGGAGACCATGCGAACCAAACGTCGCCAGCGGGCCGAAGAGGCCGCGGCCAAGACGACCATCAAGCTGGTATTCCCGCTGGTCCTCCTGGTATTCCCAGCGATGTTCGTGGTGGTGATCGGCCCGTCGGCGCTGGCGATCTTCCGCACCTTCAGCAAGCTCTGATGCGTCTGCTGAGGGTCATAAACACGCGGCATAATCGAGAGCTGGGGAACCAAATTCGGATAGCTGACAACTGGCTGGCACGGCTCCGGGGCATGCTGGCCCGACCGGCACCGAAGCCTGGAGAAGGACTTCTGCTGACGCCGTGCAGCTCGGTGCACATGTACGGCATGCGGTTCCCCCTCGACGTGGCATTTCTGGATAAAAGAGGCGCAGTAGTAGCCACATATGCTTCGCTGGTACCGGGAGCTCGTACTCGCTGGCACAAGAATGCCGCCCATGCCCTCGAGCTCCCCGGCGGAACGTTGAAGGAATCAGATACTGCAGTAGGCGATGTCTTAGTCTGGTCCTCGCGGACTACTGATCAACTCGCAGCTCTGGATAGAGTGTCGTGAGCGCCACGCCCATACTATCGAACGAGCCGGTTCTTACCGAGTCGGCGCTCATTCCGCCGGTCCCGGAAAAGCTGGCAGATACCGGCCTCTCGGCCGATGCCGTACGTGACCTGCTGCTCAAGGTTCTCTATGTCCAGGGCTCCAGGAGTGGTCAGTACCTGGCCGATTTCCTGCGGTTGCCCTTTCCGATCGTGGACGAGGAGTTGCTCACCCTTCAGCAACGCCGGTTCATCGAGGTTCGCGGCACGACTGCCCCTCACCGGGGGAGTTACTTGTTCGATGTCGTGAATGAGGGACGTGACCGCGCCAGAGAGGCACTGGAGGCCAGCCAGTATGTAGGACCCTTGCCCGTGCCGCTGGCGCAATACCGCCACTGGATCCACGCTCAATCCATCAAGCTTGCCCACGTCACCCAGGAATCCCTGCGAGCGGGGTTCAGTCATCTGGTGCTGGACGAATCGATCTTTGAAATACTCGGTCCTGCCGTCAACTCCTCGAAGTCCATCTTTCTCTACGGGCACCCCGGTAATGGAAAGACGGCAATCGCGGAAGCGATCTCCGACATGCTCGGTGGGGAGCTGTACCTGCCGTATGCGGTGGATGTCGATGGCCAGGTCATGATGGTGTTCGACCCGGTGCACCACGAAGAGATCCAGACGCAAGACGCCGTCCTGGGCATAGAATCCCTCTGGCGGAGCGGTCCCAGCTACGATCGGCGCTACGCCAGGATCAGACGGCCCGTCGTTTTGACGGGCGGCGAGCTCACGCTGGACCAGCTCGACCTGCGATACGATCCCTTCACCAAGCTTTACCAGGCCCCATTTCAGGTTAAAGCGAATGGGGGTGTTCTGATCGTCGACGATTTCGGCCGTCAAAGGGTCCCGCCGCGCGACCTGCTGAACCGCTGGATCGTACCGTTGGAGAAACACCTCGACTACCTGACGCTCCACACCGGCGGCAAATTCCCGGTCCCCTTCGACTGTCTGCTCATTTTCGCTACAAACCTGGATCCTGCCGAGCTGGTGGAAGAGGCGTTTCTCCGCCGCATCCATTACAAAATCCCTGTCACCAATCCCACTCGGGCGCAGTACGAAGAGATCTTTCGCGCGCAGTGCGCCCGCGAGGGATTGACGTACGAGCCTAAGTCAGTAGCGTACGTCTTTGCGGACTTCTACGACAAGCTCGGCATTCCTCCCCGCGGCTGCCACCCGCGCGATCTCATTGCCCATGTCAAGGACATCGCCAAGTACCAGGAGGTTGCACCGCAGCTCAGCCCCGCCCTGCTGGAGAGTGCCTGCCGGTCTTACTTCCTCGTGAGTGGTGCAGCATGACAGGAGTCAAATCCGACGCAACACCCGATCCCTTCAAGTCGGACGTGACGGTCGACCCATTCCGGCGGCAGATGCACGAGCTGGAGCGGGGTCTCACGGTCCGGATCGAGGAACAGGCCCGCGAGAACCGCCGCTTGCGGCGACTCTGGACTGGAACGGTGATCACCGGCGCCCTGCTTCTGGGGTTGGCGACAGCCCTGGTGGTCGTCTCCGCTCGCCATGGCCTTCCGGGCACCGTGGCCGATGTCGTTGAGGCCCGACAGTTCCTGCTGCGTGACGCGAACGGTGCTGTGCGCGGCCAGTGGACAGCCTCGCAGAACGGGTCCCTGCGCCTGAGCCTCCAATCGCCCGGCAGCAAAGCCGGCCTGAGCCTGGCGTCACTTCCCGACGGTGCATCGGGGATCACCGTCCGGGACTCTGCCGGCCGCTCCCGCGCCGTGCTGGGCTTGTTGCCCGATCAAACCGTCAGCCTGCTCCTAGCCGACGAGAACGGCACTACGCGGACCGTACTGAGTCTGGTCCGAGGCGGTTCTTCCACCCTGGTCTTTGCCGACCGGAGCGGCGACGCCAAGGTCGGGATGGGGGTCGATGCTCGGGGGCAGAGCACCCTTACCCTACCGGAGCCACCCGAGAGCCGAGTTGAAACTCCGAGTCCTGATGAGCCGGGCCGCCCCGATTCCCCTCCCGGCGACCGCTGAGCCGAAAACAGCTCCGTCTCAGCGGTAGCTGTCAGGCCATAACGCCTGCCTGGATCGTCTGGCTTGGTGACGTTCCCATCGAGATAGGCCGCTCGCCCGAGGCCCCGCCCGACAATGCCAGAGGTCCGTAGCCGAATCCGGGAGGACCCCTCCGAGGTGATCGCCAGCGATCCGGACCATAGCGCCGGGTGGAGCTCCCGCGCCTGGGATCTCCGGTCCGTGGCCGCTCTCGTCTTGGTGGTGCTGGTCAGCACTGTCGTCATGATCGCCTATCACAATCGATTCTGGGCACCGGCTGACGAGGGCAAGTTCGCCCATGTTGCCGAGCGCATACTGCTGGGTCAGGTACTCCACCGCGACGTTCAGGATGTGCACGCCGGATATGTCAACTTCGTGAACGCGGCCGCGTTCTCGTTGTTTGGAGTGCGCATGGTGAGCATGCGCTATCCACTGGCCCTGCTGACCGTGATCCAAGCCGGGCTGATGTTTCTGATTCTAAAGCGGGGAGGGGCTGCTACGGCAGTGATTGGCGGCCTGGTGCTTACCTCGCTCAGTTTCATTCAGTTTCTGAATCCAACACCCAATTGGTATACCTTGTTTCTCGCCGTCGCAACCATCGCCTGGCTGTCGTGGAATCCGATCGGCCTGCGGTGGCGGCATATCGTTACCGGGTTTCTGATCGGCACCACCTTTCTTTTTCGCCAGCTCTCCGGCGTCTTCCTGGCCTCTGGTGTTCTGGTGTTTCTGCTTTTGGAGAAACCCGGGGCTGGATCGAGCGGAGGACGGCGGCTGGCGCGTGCCATACTTGCCTTGATCGCAATGGGCAACGCCTGGTACATCCTGCGGGTCACCGACCCAGTGGGTTGGATGCTCTTCGGCGTGTGGCCCCTCGCGGCCGTGCTGTGGGCCTGGCTTCGAACGCGGCGATCCGACCGGGAGGTGCTCGTACTCCTACGTGACCTTTCGCTGGGGGGCCTCATCTCGGCTTGTCCCCTCCTCGCCTTTCACCTCGCTCATGGAGCCTTGGGCGACTGGTTCCGAGACACTTTCGGCGCCGCGATGTCGCTCCCTACTCTCGAGTTCATCAGAAGACCTGGCTACCTGATGCTGGGAATCCTGGCCTGGCGTGGCTTTCATTCCGGTGATCTGGACCGACTGATCAATGCCGGCTTGTACACCTGCCTGCTGCTAATTTCGGCGCTGCTGGGTGTACTCCTGTTCCGCGCGCTCGTTCGTGGCAGCCGTTCGAGCATTCACCCCTTGCCGGTGATTGCCACGTTTTACGCCCTGGTGTCCCTGCACTACCAGTTGCCGATTTACCTGTTTTATACCGTCGGACTGAGTTTGGCTGCCGTCTTGCTCCTAACCGCCGAGTCCAATGCGGGCTCCCGGGGCTTCGCGGTGGCTGTCTCAACCGTGATCGCCGGCGTGGCAATGTACTACCAGGCTGCAATGCCGCTGACCCGCTACCTTCAGGGCACCGTTGCGGGCGAACGGCGCTTTCCAGCTACACCCCTCCCGTCTCCTGTTGCTGGGATATATGTCGACGCCGCGGATGCGCAGCTCTACCAGTCACTGGTCCGGCTGATCGACCGCGAGACTCAGCCGGGCGATACGATCTTCGCACTTCCAACGAATGCCGAGCTGTATTTTCTCGGCCGCCGGACCAATCCATTCAGGTTCTACAACACGGCACTCGGGATCAGGTCCAGCGCGGACCTTGACTCGGTACTGGAGGTGATCCGGTGTCACCCGCCCAAGCTCGTGTTTTACGATCCTGCGGATAAGTACAATACTCCCGCCTCCGTTCGCATCGCCGGCGCTCTGAAGACGCGATACGAGAAGCTTGCGCGAGTCCCTCCGTTCGAGGTGTTCAGGGTGAGAAGCGACAGCTTGGCGGTCTTGGAAGAGAACCACGGTTGCGAGGGATGAAGGCGGTGATCTTGGCGG
>JAICPP010000070.1 GCA_025929805.1 Gemmatimonadales bacterium
GCCTCTCGTGCCAGCATGACGACCCGATAGCAGGGTTTCTTCGGCATCTGGAGCGGAGCAAAGAAGCTGCCTAACAGCCTTCACGGCCCCCTCGACATAAGCCTGCATCGCCACTGCGGTGCGACCCGGCTCTCGCTGGGTGAACGAGCTCACTCCACCTTGAAATAGGGCGGGCTTGGAAATGTGACCCGCCAGGTATGCCACCTCACCATCGAGTGCTCCTGGAGATTGCCAGCCGATCGGCCCACTGCTGCCGCCGATTCCATCGACAACCTGACCCCGCTGCACGGCAATGGCCGCAGTGAAGGCTCCACCGAGCTCGAGCAGAATGAACGAGACCTCGTCGGGTACGCAGGCACGTCGCTCGCAGAGGTCGTAGATCCCCAGGGCCGTGGCGCAGAGCTTGTCGGCAGTGCCGAGGTCTACCCGGTTGAGCTTCCGGTGGTCCGGAACCGTATCCAGGTGAATGACACCTGGGGTGTAGACCATCGGCAGCGCGGTGGCGTTCAGTTGTCGAGCCAGGCGTCTCAGGCCCCCGATTCCTCCCGCCTCGTCCGGCGGGGCGAGATACGCAAGTCGTAGATCATCCTCGGTCACATGTGCGGATTTCAGTAGTGGAAGACCATACCCGGAGGGTCCGGCCACCAGGTCGGGAGCACCCGAGGCAGTCAGAAGCTCGATCAGATCGCGAGGTTGCGCCAGCGCTTCCTCGGTGGGCCAACTCCGGTCCAAATAGAGCCGGCCGTCGTGTAACCCGCAGAGGTCGATACTGACCGTGCCGGGGTCGATCCCAACAACGCGGGCCATGGCCCCTACTTCTTCTTGGCCAACTCTTTTTTCGGAACCGGCGCTTTTCTGCTGGGAGGAGCCTTGCCGCCCACCAGCTCCCGGGCTATCTCCGCGATTGCCTCGGCGTCCAGGACCAGATCGTTCCGGGTAAAGAGCCGGGCCACACAAGCCTTGTGCAACTTGGTCTTGAAGTTGCCAATCCCGAACGCACCGAACACCACGACGCCGTTCCGGGTGACTCCCGTATCGTTGACCTCGATTCCTTCGATGCCGAGTGGGGGCACTGCGTTGAGGTCTACCGCAACCCGCAGCGCCTCCGCCCGCTCCCAGGCAGACCGGGGGACCATCTGCACCCCGGCCGGTCCGGAGTTGAGTAGCACTTCCACGCCCTGCAGCAGTTCGGGAAGCCTGGAGGGATCATTCAGGGTTGCTGCTTCTACCTGAACGTTGAAGCGAGCGCTGATGAATTGACGGGCCTTTTCACCCTGCTCCGGCTTGCGAGAGGTGATGGTCACTTCGGCCCCATCCTTTGCCAGCAGACCGGCTGCACGCTGTCCGACCGGGCCAGTGCCGGCCAGAATGAGAACCTTCTTTCCCTCCAGATCGCCGACAGTCTCCTCGATCCTGACTACCCCCGCCACCGCCGTGGTGTTGGAGCCGTTGGAGTCCAGCATGATGGAGACGCAAAACGGCGCGAACAAGGCGTCCTGGGCCATGGCCAGGAGCTGCTCACCGGCCGACATGTTGTTGCCGCCGATCCAGACGGCGGTATTGTGCAGATCCTTGGGGCCGCGGGTGAAGATGCAGCCATGGATCAGATCCCGGACGTCGCCCTCGGTGACCCCGCCATAGCTCAGAACGACGTCGGCACCCGCGTCGTAGGCCACGATCTGGTCGAACACGCTCGGCAACCGGGAGCTGTCGAGCTGAAGCAAGAGCTTGCGCATCGGAAGGCACGTCTCCTCGACGATGGTCTCTAAAAGACGAGGGGCGCCCCAGCAGCGGGCCGCCCCTCGTGGAACCTCGACTCAGCGGGACTGTACGATCAGCCTTCGGCGCCGCTGGCGAACGGATGCCGCGCGGCCTTGTAGCGCTGCAGCACTTCATCAATCGTCGGCTTGCCCTGTAATGCCCGCTGGATGGATTCCTTGGTCGCCTGGTAGTTGTAGTCAAAGATCTTCTTGTCGCTCTCCGCCTGCCAATGGATGAACACACCAACCAGGATGCAGAGATCGTTGGCTCTTCCCTTGTCGATGACCCCCGACGCGACGCTGTCCATGACGGCGCGCGCCACGGCGGCCTGGGCCGGCCCGAACATCTGGACCGCCTGCTTGGCTCCCTTGATCGTCACTTTGTTGAAGAGCAGAGTATCGGGCTTGGCAGGGAGATTCGGTGTCACCACAGCGAGGAGCGTGGAAAAGCCGTCGGAGTTGTGGGAGAGCGCCTGAGTAAACGCGAGGCCCGCAGGTCCGGATTTGGAGCCGATGATCAGGTCGATGTGGGCAATCTCGTTGCCTTCTCCGACCAGCGATTCACCGATGAAGAATTCCCCAGCCATAACTGCCTCCGTATCCGTTTTAGTAGTGAAGAAGGAGAGAATCTCGCGCCACATTATTAGCTCGACGTTGGCGAAGGTGAGCTCGGGTGAGAGCTGCGTGGGGGCAACGGATGGACCCGACCACGCGGTCCGCAGGACGGTAGCTCAGCTCTGAGTGCCGACGAGGCCCCTAGTATGGAAGCCGCTTTTGGCGGTGTCAAGTCGAGTTAGGCGTGGTGCGTACGGCCTTTCCGTCGTCGGTATGAGGTCACTTCAGCAGAGTTGAAGCCGAATCGGCTTCGGTTTATATTCGGGTCATGAAGAGCAATACCAGACGCGCGGCATTCGACCGCTACCTGCGTCAGCTCCGGGCCGGCGGCCGCACCAACATGTACGGCGCAGTTCCTTATTTAATGAAGGCATTTGGGCTGGATCGAAACAGCGCGTTCAGCGTCGTGTGCGAGTGGTTGGACCGACAGGCCGAGCTCTCGCCGGCTGAGCGCGTCACACCAGCGTCACATCGTAAGGTCTCATCGAGAAACTAGCCTAGGCGGTGTGTTCTCGGTCACCGCGACAGCGCTTCCTCGTGAACATTCTCGCGAGGAGGCAAATCTATGGCACATATCCAGGGCAGCCTCGGCCGCTCGGTCGGGCTCCTCGCAGTGGTATTCGCGGTGGCGGCATCACCGCTTGACGCCCAATACTTCGGTCGAAACAAAGTCCAGTACGAGAGCTTCGACTTCCAAGTGCTCAAGACCGAGCACTTCGACATCTACTTCTATCCCGCTGAGGAAGAGGCTGCAGCCCATGCCGCACGGATGTCGGAGCGCTGGTATGCTCGCCTGTCCAGCATCCTGGATCACGAGCTGACTGGCCGACAGCCGCTGATCCTGTACGCCAGCGCACCCGAGTTCCAGCAGACCAACGCGGTTGGAGGGACCTTGGGCGAGGGTACCGGCGGGGTGACCGAGGCGCTCAAGCGGCGGATTGTTCTGCCAGTTGGCGGCACTCTCAGTGACCTCGACCATGTGCTGGGTCATGAGCTGGTTCATGCCTTTCAGTACGACATTACCGGCAGTGGTCGGCCGACCAGCCTCGGTGCGGTGCCGGCCGCCAGTCAACTCCCGCTCTGGTTCATCGAGGGAATGGCCGAGTATCTCTCGGTTGGACCGGTGGCCTCCCAGACAGCCATGTGGATGCGTGGTGCCCTGGCGGATAGTGGGCGGGACACGCTGCCGTCGTTCCGTCAGCTCGAAGACCCGCGCTACTTCCCCTACCGGTATGGCCATGCGTTTCTCGCCTGGATTGCAGGACACTGGGGGGACCAAGTCATTGGCCAGTTACTGCGCGCGGCGGGCCAACGTCGTGACGTAGCTGCCGGTATCGTCCGGGTCCTGACCATGCACCCGGACACGCTCGTCGCCCGTTGGCACGTCGAGACGCATGCCGCCTACGATCCGCTGAAGGGCGGGACTCAATCTCCCGAGACATTCGGGCCGGTCGTTATTGCCGGCAAAGGGGAGGAGGGTCACTACAACGTCGCTCCCTCGCTGAGTCCCGATGGCTCGCTGGTCATGTTTCTCTCGGACCGGGAGCTGTTCTCCATCGATCTGTTCCTGGCCGACGCCCGCACCGGTGAGGTGAAAAAGCAGATCACGAAAACCGCCGTCGATCCGCACTACCAGAGTCTGCAATTCATCCAGTCTGCTGGAAGTTGGAGCCCGGATGGGAACCGCTTCGTGTTTGCAGGGATCTCGGGCGGGCGACCGGTCCTGAGCATCTACGATGTAAAGCGGGATAGGATGGAACGCGACATCCGTCTGTCCAGACTCGATGAGGTGTTCAATCCGAACTGGTCGCCTGATGGACGACAGATTGCATTTGCGGGTCTCTACGGAGGCCTTTCCGACCTGTACGTATATGACCTGGAAACCACTCAGCTGAGCCGGCTGACCAGTGATGCTTTTGCCGATCTGCAACCGGTGTGGTCTCCCGACGGCCAGACGCTGGCCTTTGCCACCGATCGATTTACCAGCGATCTGTCGGTCCTCAGGATCGGGTCCTATGCCATCGGACAGATCAATGTCACGACTCGAGAGGTACAGCGTCTGCCGGGACTGGAAAGAGCCCGACACACCAGCCCACAGTGGTCGCCTAATGGGGCCAGCCTCTATTTCGTGGCAGATCCCAATGGCATTTCAAACGTTTACCGGCTCGACCTGGCTGCCGGAGGCATCGCCCAGGTCACCGATCTGTATACCGGTGTCAGCGGGATTACCGAAACCAGCCCGGCGTTGTCCGTAGCCCAGCGCTCGGGCCGGCTGGTATACAGCGTGTTCAAGGCCAATGGCTACGAGGTTTTCTCGATCGATGCTCCGCAGGTGCTCGCCGGCCGGCCTTTCACCCGTGATCCCGCGAAGGATGGAGTGGCCGAATTGCCGCCACTCCAGCGACGGAATCCACTGCTGGCCGGCTTGCTGCGGAACTACCAACTCGGCTTACCCCGAGATACCGAGTTTCCGGTTCAACCCTACCAGGGCGGCATCTCCCTCACGTATGTCGGCCAACCCTCACTGATGGCAGGCAGCAATCAATTCGGCACCTTCATCGGAGGCGGTGCCGCGCTGTACTTCAGTGACATGCTGGGGAACCACAACCTCGTCACTGCACTCCAGGTGAACGGCACCCTGAAGGACATTACCGCCCAGGTGGGATATCAGAATCTCAGCGGGCGATTGAACTGGGGTGGGGTCGTTCAGCAGGTGCCCTATTTAACCGGGGGGTATGCGCAAGGTACCGGGGACGTCAATGGTGAGCCTGCCTTCATTGAGCAGCAGCTTCTGGTGCGCCAGACCAACCGGGACATTGCCGGCATCGTCTCGTATCCCTTCAGCCAGGTCCAGCGATTCGATCTGCAGGTCGGCTATAGCAACATCTCGTTCGACCGAGAACTGCAGACGCGGGGATTCTCCCTGATAACGGGAGAGGAGATCTTGAGCGAAGAAGAAGACCTGCCGGCCGCTGAGGCGCTCAATCTGGGAATTGCCAGCGCCGCCCTGGTGTACGACAACTCCTTTTTCGGCGCCACCAGCCCCATCCTGGGACAGCGGTATCGTCTTGAAATTGCTCCCACGATTGGATCGTTGAGCTATGTGGGGGTGCTGGCCGACTACCGCAAGTATTTCATGCCCGCCCGTCCGTTCACCTTCGCAACTCGCCTGCTGCACTACGGGCGGTACGCCAAGGACGGTGAGGACTCCCGCCTCCAGCCGCTCTTTCTGGGGTATCCCGGACTGGTGCGCGGGTACAGTTATGGCTCGTTCGACGGGTCCGAGTGCGACCCAACCCCGGCCGATCCTGGGTCCTGTCCCGTGTTCGACCAGTTACTTGGCAGCCGGATCGTGGTGGCCAATGGGGAGCTCCGCTTCCCGCTCTTTGGCGCACTTGGCATTGGCTCCGGTTACTACGGCGTGTTCCCGGTTGACTTCATCGCATTCGGGGATGCGGGCTTGGCCTGGGACACTGCCAATGATCCATCCGTTTTCGGCAGCTCGGGCACCCGCGAGCCGGTGTTCAGCGCCGGCGCCGGACTCCGGATCAACTTACTGGGGTTTGTGGTGGCCGAGTTGGCGCTGGTCCGCCCGTTCGATCGGCCGGAGAAAGGGTGGATCTGGCAGTTCGAGCTCCAGCCGGGGTTTTGACGGGCGGACCGACGGACGGGCGGACGGGCGAACTGGTCGTCGTAAAGGCTCGGCATCACTGTCCGCCCGCCCGCCAGTCCGCCAGTCCGCCTACCTTTAGAGATGCACCCCTCGCGCGATCATCATCTTCCGCCTGACCCGGTCGCCTACCGCCTCGCTCCTCACCCCAAAGGCCGCATCATCATCATCGCGCCTACCAGGGCGGCCTGTGAGACCATCGAGCTGGCCCTGGGACTTCAGGTGGATACGCTGCTCGAGCGGGAGCACGGAACCGAGCTCAGGGAGTGGGCCGGCAGCGGCTTGGCCTTTGGAATCGTGGCGGGAACCGGGACCGGCAAGACGCTGGGTATCCGACCCATCGCCGAGTCGATCCTTCAAGAGCCGCTCCTGGCTGGGGTGGTAAATCGGGAGCGTGAGGCCACTCCGGAGACGCCAGGCTGGAATGTGGTCATCGTGACGACCGGGATAGCCCGCCGCTGGTTTCAGGACGACCTCATCACTGTCCGCGACACCATCATCGTGGACGAGATCCACCAGACTTCGGCCGAGCTGGAGCTCTGCCTTGCACTCGGCAAGCGGGCGGGCTGTCGTTTCATCTGGCTCAGCGCCACGGTCGACCCGAGCTTTTACGCCGGGTACCTCGATAGCGCCGAGGTACTCGTCACCCAGGCATTCGATCCGGGCCTGAAGGCCAAGGTGCAGGTTGTGCCGCAGCAGCCCGAGGAGTTTCTCAACGAGCGATACGTCCGTCATGTCATGAAGGAAAAGCGGGGCGTGGCGGTGTTCGTGCCCACCCGGGCTGAGGTGGAGAAGCTGGCTGATGGCTTGGGAGAGCAGTGGCCTCGACTCACCACGGCCTTCTACCACGGCGGAGAGCCGATCCGGGTCATCCGTCCTTTCCTGGAAGATGAGGTCCCCCGCCCGTTTCTCCTCGCGATGACCGCCGCGGGACAGTCGGCGCTCAATGTGCGCGGTCTCGATACAGTCGTGATCTATGATGCGCGCTACGGCAATGTGGTCGACCGCGGTCGCAACGTGCTTCATCGCCTGTATCTCGGCGCCAATGAAATTCTCCAGATGGCGGGGCGAGTACATGGGCGGGTCCCTAACGGGGAGGTCGTCATCCTCAGCGATCGCGATCTGGTGTTCGAAGCCCTGCGTCCTACCCCTCCCGAGTTCCAGCTGGCTGGTGATGCCGAACGGGTGGCGATCACCTGCGCTGCCCTGGCTGTCGATGCGCGCGACCTCGATCTGCCGGTGCCGCTCGACCGAGTGGCATACAACAGAGCCATCGCGCTGCTCACCAGCCGGGGTTTGATCGAGAATGGCCGGCTGACTGCTTACGGCAGGGAAGTCGAAGCATTGCCGGTGGAGCGGCCCTGGGGTGAGCTGCTGGTGCATGCCGATGCGGAGTTGATTCCCATGGCTGCGGTGTGCTCCAACATCGAGTCGTTGCACCGGATGACGAGGGAGGAGCGGGATCTCCATGGCGTGATCGTCAATGGCAGCGATCACCTCACGGCATACAACCTTTATGCCGAGGCGGTCAATCAGCATGGGTACATAGGCGAGGTGTATGGGCTACCGCGACATTTGTTCGAGGACCGGCTCGAGGAGTGGGCCGAACGCCGGGGCGTGCTGGTGAAGGCTATCGAGGACACTGCCCTGGGCTTGGCCTCGGTCTACCGTTCGCTGGAGCTGCCATTGCCCAAGCAGCTCCCCTACGCCTCCAAGGACATCCGCCGGCGGTGGTCCGACCTCTTTGCGCGGATCATGCCCTTCGACCTGGTCATTGATGAACATACGGCCGACGGCCAGGAGGCGCGGGTCTCGAAGACGTCCGTAGCCGGCAGTTGGGGGGCCGTTGCCGGTAACCTCAGGTACTTTGCCGATCGATTCGGGGTGCCCCGCGCGGCTATCGAGGGCACCACGTTGTCATATGATCTGATCCGGAAGTACGCGACACTCGGTCCGCCCCGGGTAGTGCTTGGAGGACCTCGCAAGCACCAGCGATTGATGATCGAACGCCGCCGCACCTACTTCGGGTTCGAGCTGGAGACGGAGATCGAAGTGATCGAGGGGGACATTCCTGCGGAGCTGCTACCTGCAGCGCGTGACGTTCTCGCCGACGCCATCCTGCGGGGTGAGACCACCCACTCGGACCAGAACCGGTTACGGCGGGTGCTGGCGGAGCTGGATGAGTTGTGGCGACGATCCGGCGGGACCCTGAAGCAGCTCTCGCCCAGCGCGCTGCGGGAGCGGATCCGGGCTCAGCTCGACCGGGTACACAGCGGGGACGATTTCATGCGAGCCCGCATTACACTGGATCCCGCTGAGCTGGTCGACACTCCCGTCCGTGAATCCCTGGGTGAGTTGCCCGGCCGGGTCCACCTCAAAGGAGATGCCGTGCCTCTCGACTATGAGATCGAGGATGGCCAAGGAGTGGCCCGGCTGCGTTTGCGGGAGGGACAGGCAAAGCGTCTGCGGCCGGACGATCTGCCCCGGCTGGATCGCCCGCTCAGGTTTGCAGTGCAACGGGGCAGACACCCTCCGCTTCTCGCCGACACCATTCCGGCGCTCCAGGCGCTGCTACGCCGACCGCCCAAAGTCCATTCGGACGAAGAGCGATGGGAGCGTCACGACCCCCGGTCAAGGCGAGGGGCAGCGCGCCACCGCCGCCGCCGGCGTTAGCCATCCATCGTACTGACCCACTCCCGTGGCATCCGTTAAGTGGCACAGCCCACTCGGTTACGCGTCGCTGGACGGCGCATTGTGCACCACCGTTGGCCCCGGTCGTCTAAGTGGTGAAAGGGAGAAGTTCCACCCGGAAACCCTCGGACCCGTGATCGCGTATCTTTGAACTATGCCAGACACCCTGTCGGTCCATGCTATGCCCTCGGTATTCTCGCCCCTAGCCAAGGCGTTGCTGGATGGCTTCAGCGAGGGGGTTGTCGTATTCGACGTCGAGGGAAGACTCCTATACGCCAACCAGCCAGCCCGTGAGGCGCTGGCTGGGATGGACCTCTTCGAAGGGGCCTCGGACCTTCAGCCTCGTTTAGCGGCACTCGGCGGGCGCCTGCGCCCCCTGCGGGTCGGGGGCCTCGAGCTGGGCGAGGCCATGTTCATCCCCGGCCTTGCTGGCGCCACCACACTAGCTGCACGGGAAAAAGAGGCTATTGTCAAGACGCTCGACGCCCACAGCTGGAAGCTCGCGGAAACCGCACGATCGCTGGGGATCAGCCGCACCACTCTGTGGCGGCGGCTCAAGGCGTATGGGCTTCACCGTGACGGCCGGAGTAAATGGGCGCAAACCCCGTAGCGATCACCAACACCACCCTCTCTCAACTCTCCCACACCGCAGCATTCGCCTTACCGGGGCCTCATCCCTCGAGGGCCATGGCCTTTGGCCTCCTCGTGCTGGTCCTGGCGGGCTGCCGCGCGCCTAGTCCTTCCGGCAACACGGGTCATCTGGAGCTCCGTTGGAACGGCCCTCGTGCGGGCAGCATTTCAGGACCGGCTAGCGCCGGGTGGTGTGCCCAGCGCAAGGTGCTCCAGGTGCACGTAATTCGGGGCGACACTGGGGTAGCGCTGGCAGTCTATCCGGGGAAGGCCCCCGAGCCCGGAGTGTACCGGGTGGTGGATCCGGTAAAGGCCGAGTCGGTTCCGCCGGCTGCCAGCGTGGCTCTTCGGGTACTGACCCAGAATCTGGTGCAGGGATTCCAGGCTGACAGCGGGCGGGTGAACCTGGAATCCGCCGCCCTGGGCCGGTTCTCCGGCAGCGTGAGCGCGCGGGCCCGCTCCGTAGTCGATACCCAACGAATCAGCCTCAGCGGGACGTTTCGCGATCTCAAAGTGGTGCCCGATACCGCTGGGTGCTCACCGCCGGAATTGCCGGAAGACGATTCTTAGCCCACCGACACGGGTGTACATTCACCCCATGGAGAAGACCTACTTTCGCAAGGGTTTCGGCCTCAAGAGCGAGATCGCTGGCAGGCTCACGGCCGACTACCACAGTGCCGTCGTCGAGTCGCTCAAGAGCAATGGGTACACTCTCCAGGTGGGCAGGCTGACCTTCCGCCTGGCGCGTGAGTTCGGCTTCTGCTATGGGGTCGACCGTGCGGTGGAATATGCCTACGAGACCCGCACCAAGTTCCCCGATCGCCGACTGTTCCTGGTGGGGGAGATCATTCACAACCCTCATGTGAATGAGAAGCTCCGCGCCATGGGAATCATGATTCTGACCCCCGATCATGGTGGGTTCGACTTCTCTGTGGTCACGCCGGAGGACGTCGTCATCATGCCGGCTTTTGGCGTGACTATCCGGGATTTCGAGCGGCTTCGTGCCATCGGATGCATCCTGGTGGATACCACCTGTGGATCGGTGCTCAACGTATGGAAAAGGGTCGAGAGCTACGCCCGGGATGGCTACACCGCCATCATCCATGGCAAGCATTACCATGAGGAAACCAAGGCCACTGCCAGCCAGGTGATGAAACACCCGGAGGGCAAGTATCTGGTCCTGCTCGATATGGGTGAGGCCAGGATAATCTGCGACTTCATCGAGCAGGGTGGCGACCCCGTGGCGCTTCACGGCCGCTTCAGCCATGCCGCGTCGCCCGGTTTCGACTTCGAACGTGATCTCACGCGGGTCGGTCTGGCGAACCAAACGACAATGCTCTCCGGCGAGTCCTTGGCCATCGCCGAGGAGGTGCGGAAAAGTATGGTGCGCCGGTACGGCATGGAGTCGGTGGAGGAGCACTTCCGGTCGTTCGACACCATCTGTTCTGCCACTCAAGAGCGGCAGGACGCGGTGTTGGCACTGCTGGCAGAGCCGCTCGACATCATGATCGTGGTGGGAGGCTACAACTCGAGCAACACCTGCCACCTGGCGGCGCTGGTGCACCAGCACGGCGTACCCACCTATCACATCGAGGACGCGGATGCTATCGACGTAACTACCGGTGGCATTCGGCATCAGCCGATCGGAACCAAGCACGAAATGACGATCGCGCATTGGCTCGGTGACTCGAGAATAGTGGGAATGACCGCCGGTGCCTCGACTCCGAACAACAAGGTGGGAGAGACCATCGCCCGGATCTGCAAGGTCGCCGGGGTGGATGGAAATCTGGCAAGTGCGTTAACGGTGAACAGTAAACCGTAAACGGGCTGAATCTTCCCGTTTACTGTTGACCGTCCACCATTCACGCTTGTCGAAAATGTCCTTCATCGACCTCAGCCACACCATCGAGCACGGGATGACGACCTATCCCGGGCTTCCCCAACCGATCATCTGCGATTACTTGAGCCGCGAGGGCTCCCGCACTCGCTACGCGCCCGGCGTTGAGTTCCAGATCGGCAAGATCGAGATGGTGGCGAACACCGGCACCTATCTGGATTCGCCATTTCACCGCTACGCCGACGGACAGGACCTCTCGCAGCTGCGACTGGATGCCTTGGCCAACCTCGAGGCCGTGATCGTAAGGATTCCGGCCGGAACCGGACGCGCCATCTCGCCGCCCGTATTCCAAGGAGTACCGCTGGCCGGGAAAGCAGTGCTGGTGCAGACGGGCTGGGATGTCCACTGGCGCACCGAACACTATCTCTCGGGCCATCCCTTTCTCACCGGAGACTCCGCCCAGTTCCTGTTGGACCAGGGAGTTTCTCTCGTGGGCATCGATTCACTCAACATCGACGATACGGAAGACCTGGCGCGGCCGGTCCATTCCCGGCTGCTGGCGGCCGGTGTGCCGATCGTCGAGCACCTGTGCAACCTGGGACGGGTCCCTCCTGGGGAATTCAGGTTCTTCGCAGTGCCCGCAAAAGTCGCCGGCTTCGGCAGCTGGCCGGTACGGGCCTTCGTTCATGTCATTCCGACAGGTTAAGGTCTCGGGCTTTCCAGCCGTTGCACTCCGGTCGGCTCAGGTAGAAGTCATTGCCGTCCCGGCAATCGGGATGAAGCTGACGAACTTGAGGCGCCTGAACGGCCGCGAGTGGCTCTGGCGCAGCGATCAGATTCCACTCGCCCTGGCCCAGCCGGGAGCCTCCTACGTAGAGGCCGCTGACAGTGGTGGGTGGGATGAATGCTTCCCTACCGTGGGACCTTGCCCTGTTCCGGGCTCACCGGCTGGAGCGCCCTCTCTGCCCGATCACGGCGAGCTGTGGAGTGCCGCTTGGAGCAGCTCGGTCTACGACCATGCCGAGGGAACCACGTTGGCCGGATCGGCTCGGGGACTGGTGTTCCCTTACGAATTCCATCGCCAGGTCACCCTCCATCCCGAGGAACCGCTGATCCGCTTCCAGTACCGCGTCCGTCATACTGGACGAGAGCCGTTTCCATGGATCTGGTCGTCCCATCCCCTCCTCAACGTGCAACCAGGGTCGCAGCTCACGCTGCCCGGTGTGCACCAGGTCAAGGTCGCTGCGGTACACGGGAGGGAAGACATCGGTGAGAACGATGTAGTGAGCTGGCCCGGTGCGATTGGTGGTCAGGCCGATCGTTTCACTTTTCCTCCAGACGGGGCCTGGGCGGTAAAAATCTTCGGCGATCTCGGACCTGACGGCCGCATGATCTTGACTGACCCGCGAAGGGGTGAACGACTCGAGCTTGTGGTCCGGCCCCAGGAGGTGCCACAAGTAGGCATGTGGATCAATTGCCGAGGCTGGGCACCTCCGGGTCGCAGACCCTATTACAACCTGGCCCTGGAGCCGTGCATCGGCGCGCCGGACCGGCTCGATGTGGCGGTCGAGGACTGGGGTACGGCACAGACTCTCCATCCGGGTGAAGAGCGAGCGTGGTCGCTGGAGGTGGTGTTGGAGGAGGAGGAACCGGGAGCTAGGGACCGGGGACCAGGAAGATAAGATTTCCGGATCCTGGATGAGAGGCTAACTCTGGTCCCCGGTTCCCGGTTCCTGGTCCCCTTCCTCCTCCAATATCCTGGCCACCGCGGCGATCGTGAGCGGAGCGCTGCCCTCGGTCCGGTTGTTGACCAACAGATACGCCGGGATCTTGGTCTCTACCGCCGCCTGTACCAGCCGCACCAGGTCTCGCCGGAGCTTCGGGTTAGGCTCCCGAATGCGATCGTAGGGCGCAAAGGCGTCGACCGCCTCGTCGTAGGTTCGTCCCGGACGAAGCAACGCGCGGGCAATGATGAATGGTCCGGTAATCGCTCCCGGGAGATCCAGCTGATGGCCAATGGGAGGCATTCTGGTCCAGGAGTTGAACACGTGGGCGACCCCATGCTCCCGCAGCACCGCGAAATACATAGGCGTGAGGAACTCCTCGTTGCGAACCTCGACCCCGTACTGCGCGTCCCGTGGCAACTCCGAAAAGAATTCATCCAGCCGATTGGCAAAACGATCGGGGTCGATGCCGCTGTACTTCGCAATGGTCTGGAACTCGAAGACGAACGGTCCGGTGTTCTCGCTGAAGTAGCGACGATATGGCTGGTAGATCTCCTCAGTGAACAGGTCCGGATTGAGAAAATCGGGGTTGGCCTTGCCGGCGCGCTCCTCATCCTGAGCCTTGGTGAAAGTGTGCACCGTGATCTGGCTCCAGACCTTGCTTACACAGGGGAAACCGGGCGGGAGGTGCTCGGCGTAGCTTCGGAGCACTGCCTCCGTGGGCGGTCCGTAGAAGCTCGAATCGATACCCACGGTGGCAAAAAGCGGGAAAGCTGCGTACTCCCGCAGCATCTTGGCCGCCGCTCCCTTGGGACCGTAATCCTGCTGATACACCAACCCGCGCCAACCTGGGTAGTTCCAGGTCGAGGTACCAAACCGGATTCCTGGCGGAATACGCGCTTGCAGCCGCTCGAGGGTTGCCC
>JAICPP010000058.1 GCA_025929805.1 Gemmatimonadales bacterium
AGGGGCCGGAAGTAGCCATCCGGGGTGAGCTGCTGAGGGCCATTCCGATCGAGGAGCTGATCTGGAGCAAGCTGTACGTGTTTCAGCGGGAGCGGTGTGATTGGGTAGATGTGTTCAATCTGATGAATGCCCAGACCGAAGCAGTGAGGTGGGAGCACCTGATGAACCAGATGGGAGAGGACATCCCGCTGCTTACCGGAGCGCTGGCCGTGTTCAGCTGGCTCGCCCCCGATCGGGTCAGCAGCATTCCCCCACGCGTCTGGTCCAGAGCGGGGCTGCGGGTGCCTTCCGTGGGCGATGGCGGCGACCTTTCTCTTACCCGAGCCAATCTGCTCGACAGCCGGCCCTGGTTCATTCGTCATACCAGGTGATCTGACGTGCTGATCGGCGCAATGAACCACCCGGCGCGGGATGTGCTTCAGCAGATCGAGTGGGTTGCGGCCATGGGGCTGGGCTTCATCGACTTGACCCTCGAGCCGCCGATGGCCGCCTCCTGGAAAGTGGATCCCGCGGCCACCCGCCGCGCCCTCCAGCGCCACCACCTGGGAGTTGTCGGCCACACCGCCTTCTACCTGCCAATCGCCAGCGGGATCGAGGAGATCCGGCGCGCCTCTCTCCAGGAGCTTCGGCGCTGTGTTGACGTATTCGCCGCGATCGGAGCCCGGTGGATGAACGTGCATCCGGACCGGCACGCACCTATGCATGACCGGAGCTTTTTCGTGGAGAAGAACATCTCCACCCTGCGCGAGTTGATCCCTTATGCGGAAGAACGGGGGGTTGGCCTGATGGTGGAGAACCTACCGGGAGATTTCAACAGCGCCCGCGAAATGGGGGAGCTGCTCGATCCGCTTCCGGAGCTGGGGCTGCACCTCGACATCGGGCATGCCAACCTTTTGGTGCCTCAGAGCACGGTGCAGGAGCTCCTGTCGGCCTACGGAGACCGACTGCGGCACGTGCACCTGCATGACAACAAGGGTGGTGCTGCCGACCTCCATCTCCCCTTGGGCACCGGCACGGTGGATGTCCGCCGGGCCGTCCGACTCCTGAAATCATGCGGGTATGACGCCACGATCACACTCGAGGTGTTCACACCCGACCCCCATCACCTGGTCTATAGCCGCGACTTGCTTCAGCGGATCTGGAGCGAGGAGCGCGGCTGAGTCAGGACACCGGCTCCAGCACGTCTCGGACCTTGGCGGCGAGCTCGTCGGGCGTGAACGGCTTAGGCAGAAAATCGCTCACACCAGACTCGCTGAAGCGCCGCATGACCTCGAGGTCGCCGTAGCCGCTCATGGCAATGATAGGAATGTCCGGTTGGATGCGGCGTAGCTCGCTCGCGGCCTCCGACCCTCCCAACATCGGCATGGTGAGGTCCAGCAGGACCAGCCGCACGGCATCTCCCAAGGATCGGAACCGCTCGATCACTTCCGCGCCGTCCCCGGCCAGCTCGACCGTGTACCCCGCCTCCTCCAGCACCTGGGCCGCCAGGGAGCGAATCCCCTCCTCATCATCTGCAACCAGGATGGTCCCCACCCCCTGGAGGTCGCGGTCCGCCGCCACCTGACCGCTCACCCGTTCGGGCCGGCGGAATTCCCGTTGTACCGGCAGCAGTACGGTGAAGGTTGTCCCCCGGCCCGGCTCGCTTCGAACCCCGATTGCACCCCGATGTCCTCGCACGATCCCGAGTGCGGCGGAGAGGCCCAGTCCCCGCCCCAGGAACTTAGTGGTAAAGAATGGCTCGAAGATCCGGCTTCGAGTCCCGTCGTCCATGCCGGTACCGGTATCGGTCACATCGATCCTGACGTACTCGCCGGACACGATGGGGAATCCTTCCGTCCGCGGACGCTCCCGCCGCTCCGTGAAATGCTCGGTTCGAACCCGCACGGTGAGGGTACCCGGTTCATCACCGATCGCTTCTCCACCGTTGATGACCAGGTTCATCACGAGCTGCTGGAGCTGGACTCGGTCGGCCTCGACCAGGAGACTATCGTCGGGCACATCGAGGACCAGGGTAATCTTTTTGGAGATGGAGGCCCGAATGAGGGTACTGACCTCGCGGACCAGCTTGCAGATGTCCACTGGGAGCACCACGAACTGGCCCTTGCCCGCGTATGCCAGAAGCTGCCGGGTGAGATCGGCGGCCCGCTCACTGGCGGAGAGGACGTCGCGGAGCAATGCCGCCGCCTGATCGGTTTTTCCCGCGCTGATCGCCCGCCGTGCCAAACCGGCATTCCCCATGATCCCAGTGAGCAGGTTGTTGAAGTCGTGCGCTATTCCGCCGGCCAGCACTCCAATGCTCTCGAGCTTCTGGGCTTGTTGCAGCGCTTCCTCGTTCTCCCGCTCGGTAGCCTCGGCCAGCTTCTGTTGAGTCACGTCCCGGACCACCATCACGGCGCCGACTATGGTGTCATCCGACCGGATGGCCGCGATCGAGCAGCTGACCGGGATGACCCGGCCGTCCTTGTGGGTGAAGAAGTCGCTCTCACTCCGCAGGGTCTCACCGGTTGCCAGTACCCGCATGTGAGGACAATCCTCGCCGGGGTGCCAGGTGCCATCAGGGCCGCGGCAGTGGAGCTTCTCATGGAGCGATTCTCCGATCATCTCATCTTCGGTCCAGCCAAACATGGCCACGGCCGTGGGGTTCACGAACGTGGTCAATCCTTCGCTGTTGATGAGGAACAAGCCTTCGGCTGCATTGGTGGCGATTGTCGCCGCCAGGTTCAACTGGTATTGCAGCTGCTCCTCGGCCCGCCTCCGCTCGGTATCGTCTCGGACGATCTTGGCCAGACCTACGACGGTACCGGTCTCGTCCCGGAGCCCAACCATGACTCCATTGGCCCAGAACCGGGAGCCATCCTTTCGAAGGTGCCAGCGGGAATCCTCCGCGCGGCCGGTCTCAACCGCAAGCTGGGTTTCACGTTGCGGCACTCCCTGGAGCCGGTCCTCGGGAGTGAAGAGGAGTGAGCCGGGCTGGCCGATGACCTCATCTGGTGGGTAGAGGAAGATCCGCTCGGCACCTGGGTTCCAGGTCTCGATCCTGCCGTCCACACCGAGGTGGAAGATGGCATAATCGACGGTGGTCTCGACCAGTCCCCGGTACCGATCAAGCTTTTTGGTCCTGGACGTCGAAAGCGGATTCATTCCGCTAAGGTGCGGGGTTCAAATCCGCTAATCTGTGACGTGGATACCCAAATGTTGCAACGGCTTGGCCCAGATTGGGGGACTGGGGGTTAGTCTTTGAGCTTGTCCCACTCGCGATAGGCCCCACTAATTGCCTGGGGCACAACGCCCTGGCGCAGGGGACCACCGGTTGTAATTTGCGGCATGCCCATCTCATATGTCCGCCAGAATCGCCCGCTCGGCAACCGGCGTCTGTTGTCCCTTGACTGATGACTGAGTCGCGCCGGGTGGTCCTGGTGGTCGACGATGAGCAAGGATTGCGGGACCTGGTGTGCCGAACACTGCAAGCCGAAGGCTACACGACACTGGAAGCAGCCCACGGATCGGAGGCTCTGGAGGTAATGGAGAGCGTGCCGGAGGTCGATCTGCTGATCACCGATGTGGTGATGCCAGGCATGGATGGGCGCGAGCTGGGGCGGCGGGTCTCCCAGCGGTGGCCCGACCTTCCCATCCTCTACATCTCCGCCTACGACGTCAATGACATCTTCCGGCGCGGGAGCCCCCGGCAATCCGCGCCCTTCCTTCAGAAACCATTTCCTCTCGAGGGATTGATCACGACGGTTCGCGGGCTGATCAGGAACCGATCCCCCCGCTGAGTCGCTCACTGTTTTCTACGATCCTGCGTCGGCGTAGCACCACCTCCGAATAGCATCGACCCCCCAAAAAATTCGCAAGATCTGGTGACGGGGCTCACCGACCCCCCTGATCATCGCCGCTATCACTTGCAACCCTGCTGACTGGGTGGTTGCGCGGGGGTGTTTCCCTCCAGAGCAAGATCCTCTCTTTCGTGTGGACTCCTCCCGGAGCGCTCCTGGCAGCTCCCAGTGAAGATCGAACCAATACCGACTTTTCGGACTCGACAGGAAGGAGCAACAATGACCATAGCAACCGAGCAAACGCGCCGGTACGGCGAGATCGGCGAAAGGCGGGCCGGTACCTATCAGGAGTACCAGGGTTACAACCGCAGGTTCTCGGATCGACCCCAGCACCGGGAGGAGGGTGCGGAACGACGCGCCCGGGGTTTAGGCTGGTTCAGCATCGGTCTGGGCCTGGCGCAGATCGGTGCCCCACGCGCTCTGGCCCGGCTGATCGGCATTGACGATGACGAAGAGGCGCGCAACACGATGTTCGCCTTGGGGCTTCGGGAGATCAGCAGTGGAATCGGCATCCTTTCTCAACCCCGTTCCGCCGGCTGGGTGTGGACCCGCGTAGGCGGCGATGTGATGGACCTGGCACTCCTGGGCAAGGCCATGGGCGCGCAGGAAAACGACCGGAACCGGGTGGCCGTGGCCACCGCAGCAGTCGCGGGCGTAACCGTTCTGGATTTCATCACCGGCCAACAGCTCAGCAAGAGCGGCAACGGGACCACGCGTTTCGAGGGCGGTCGGGTAATCCAACCCGGCCGAAGCACCACCGGTATTCACGTGACCGAGGCCATCACGATCAAGCGCCCCCGCTCCGAGGTGTACGGGTTCTGGCACAATTTCGAGAACCTGCCCCGCTTCATGGCCCATCTGGAGTCGGTGGAGGTGCTGGACGACAAACGGTCCCGCTGGAAGGCCAAGGCGCCGGCAGGAGCCAGCGTGGAATGGGAGGCCGAAATCGTAGAGGATCGCCCCAACGAACTGATTGCCTGGCGGTCGTTGCCGGACTCCTCCATCCCCAATCTGGGCACCGTTCGCTTCCGGGAAGCGCCGGGGAACCGGGGGACGGAGGTGCTGGTCGCGCTCCGCTACGATCCTCCGGGCGGCAAGCTTGGAGCCCTGATCGCCAAGCTGTTCGGCGAGGAGCCCGAGCAGCAGGTGAAGGGCGACTTGCGCCGATTCAAGCAGGTGATGGAAATCGGTGAGATCGTACACTCGGATGCCAGCATCCACCGGGGCACTCATTCGGCACAACCACCCGAGAACCTGAACGATGTGGAATTGCTGGGGATGACCGGCAGTCCACAGGGAGTCCGGTCATGAAAGCAAATTGCTGGATGGGCAAAAAGAAGGTCCAGATACAAGAGGTGCCTGATCCCAAGATCCTGAACTCCCAGGACGCCATCGTCCGGATCACGTCCACCGCCATCTGCGGCTCCGATCTTCACCTGTACAACGGCTTCATCCCCACCATGGAGCGCGGCGACATACTGGGCCACGAGTTCATGGGCGAAGTGGTAGAGGTGGGCCGCAACGTGAAAAACCTCAAGATAGGCGACCGGGTTGTGGTGCCGTTCCCGATCTCCTGCGGCGTGTGCGCCGCGTGTGAGGCCGGAATGTTCTCGCTGTGCGAGAACTCCAACCCCAATGCCTGGATCGCCGAAAAGCTTCTGGGCCACTCGCCGGCTGGAGTGTATGGATACTCTCACATGCTCGGCGGGTTTGCCGGTGGCCAGGCCGAATTCGCCAGAGTGCCATTCGCCGACGTCGGTCCCCTCAAGGTGCCTGAGGACCTGACCGACGAGCAGGTACTCTTTCTGTCGGACATCTTCCCCACCGGCTACATGGGGGCGGAGATGTGCGACATTCAACCGGGCGACGTTGTAGCCGTATGGGGGGCCGGTCCGGTAGGCCTGTTTGCCGTTGCGAGTGCCTACCTGCTCGGAGCTGAACGGGTCATTGCGATCGACCGGTTCAAGTACCGGCTCCAGCTGGCCAAAGACCGGGCCGGCGCATCGGATGTCGTCAACTACGAAGAGTTGAACGTTCAGGATGCCCTGTTGGAGCTCACCGGAGGCCGGGGACCCGACAAGTGCATCGACGCAGTCGGCATGGAGGCGCACGGACACGGCGTCACCTACGCCTATGACCGCGCCAAGCAGGCGCTGATGCTGGAGTCCGACCGGCCCATTGCGCTCAGGGAGGCCATTCTCGCCTGTCGGAATGGGGGAGTCGTCTCAGTGATCGGCGTATATGGCGGTTTCATAGACAAGTTCCCGATGGGAGCCATCCTGAACCGTTCGCTTACGATCAGGGCGGGTCAGTGTCACGTTCACCGGTACATGCGCCCCCTGCTCGAGCGGATTCAAAAAGGCGAGATCGACCCCAGCTTCGTGATCACACACCGACTACCCCTGGATCAGGCACCCAAAGGCTTCGACATGTTCCTGAACAAGGAGGACGGGTGCGAGAAGGTCGTACTCTCGGCTAACTAGACCCAATAGCCTGGCAGCTCGAACGCCCCGGCGGCTCGAGGAGAGCACCGGGGTTTTCGGCATCATGACTTGACCAGTGCTTGACTCAGGGGGTGGAGTTTGCGGGCGGCTGAACTTGACGGGGCGCAAGGTGATGTGGATCACAAGCTTGACATAGGTAACTTGCAGGGGATACTAGACATATTCACATGATGGGGATCCCTCTGCGACTCCGCGCAATGCGTGCGAGGCTATCATGGCCCTCGGCCGCTCTGAGCACGGCCGCTGCAATCCTGATGGGGTGCGGCGGCGGGGAGGACCTCTGCACTGGTCCTTTCTGCTTCAGCCCACCTACACGTCCGGAGCCTAGCAGTATCGAAGCTGGGCCCAATAACGGCCAGACGGGCATACGGGGCCGGGAATTGCCGCAGCCGGTCTATGTCCGGGTCAAGGACAGCGACGGGGGCCCGGTTTCGGGGATCACGATAAACTTTTCGGTGAGCAGCGGAGGAGGAACTCTGTCCAGCGCCACCGCCGAATCCGATAACGACGGCTTGGCGAAAGTCAGCTGGACGCTGGGCCAGGACTTGGGAACGCAGCTGCTCCAAGCCACGGCGACCAACGGGGACGGCGCCGACTTGGACGGTTCTCCGCTGGAGCTCTCTGCCACTGCGGCCCTGCCGGAACCCGCCCGGATCGTGTTGCGGACCACGCTCGCCGAAACTGCCAGCAACGGCGTACCTCTCGAGCAGCAGCCGGTCATCGAAGTGTACGATGCCGATGATCAGCCACTTCCTCAGGTGGAGGTGCTGGCCACAGTGAGCTCGGGCGGCGCTACCCTGGCCGGGAGTACAAGTGCCTCATCCGACGCGAACGGACTAGCTTCCTTCACAAACCTCGCGCTGGTTGGCCCTCAGGGGCCCCAGACGCTCCGCTTCAGCGTAGCCACATCGGCGTTGGAGATAACCGCCGGTCCGATCCAGCTCCTGCCCGGCACCGCGGCCTCCATGACTGCCGTGGCGCCGACCGCCTACGAGCAGACCGTCAACTCGCCGGTCTCGCCGGGCCCGTCGGTTCTGGTCAAGGATGAGGCCGGAAACCCCGCTCCCGGCGTCGCCGTCACTTTTACTCCCAATCGCAACGCAACGGTTTCTCCGGAGACAGCTACTACGAACGAGCAGGGTGTGGCGCAGGTAAGCTGGACCCTGGGCAGCACCGCCAACGTTCCTTACACGCTGACGGCGCGAATCGAATCATCTTCTGTCCCGCCAGTCCAATTCTCGGCCATAGCACGGCCCGGTGACGCGGGACGATTAAGGATTATGGTGCAGCCGTCCTCGCCCACCCAGAGCGGCACCGCCTTTGCGACCCAGCCGGTGATCCAGCTCGAGGATCAAAACGGCAACCCGACGCCCCAGGCCGGCGTGAATGTGATGGCCACCATCTCATCCGGACCGAGCGGTACGCTGCAGAATCAGACCGCTACGACGGATGGCTCAGGGCGAGCGGCGTTCAGTGGCCTGACCCTGACCGGCGTGGTGGGCAATTACACCCTGTCGTTCAGCGCCCCCAGTCTGGTCGGTGTGACTTCCGCTCCATTCGCCATTACGGTTGGGGCGCCGGCTCGGTTGACTGTTACTACCGCACCATCCACGCTAGCTAGGAGCCGCAACCCGCTTGTGATCCAGCCGGTACTGCAGGTGCAGGATGCCAGCGGCAACCCCGTTCAGCAGGCGGGGACCGTGATCGTGGCTTCGATCTCGGCCGCGAATACCACCATCAGCGGCGAGACTGCGACCACCGATGAGAACGGCCGGGCCGCCTTTAGCGCACTGACCCTTACCGGGATTCCCGGCCCCAAGGACATCACCTTCTCCGCTGCAGGACTGCAGAGCGCCTCCGCGCGAGTCACTCTGGTGAGCGTCGAGACCGTCTCGGCAGCTCCCAGTCATCCCGTCTCTGCCGTGGTCGGAACAACAGTCGCCGGTCCAGTGATCACCTGGACCCTGAGAGACGGCTCAACCCGGCCCGTTGCCGACGCGGACTTCACCCTGGTTCTGCCGTCCGGCGGAACGGCTGCGACACTCACTCCATTCAGTGACGCCAACGGAGCGGTGCAGGTAGGAGACTGGACCCTGGGCACGACGGCGGGCTATCAGTATCTGGTGCTGCGACTACCGGATGGCCGAGAATTCCGCGACAGCATTCTGGCCGTGCCGGATGTGGCTTTCGACTTGCTCCAGGCCGGGGGAGATGGCCAGACTGCGCCGGTCAATTCCGAACTGCCCGAGCGGTTAGTTGTCCGGGTGGTCGATCAGTATAACAACGGAGTGGCCGACGTTCCGGTTCAGTGGGCGACCTGCGACAATGTCCTTGGTCCGGTGGTGCCAACCGACGCAAACGGATATTCCGCAGTTACCCAGCCAACGGGGAACGAGCCGTCCGGAGAGGGACTCCCCTTCTGCACCCAGGCGACGATCGAGCTACCTCCCGATCGGACCGATCGGATCGAATTCCACTACGGGGTAACCGCCGCAGCATCGCAGGAAGGCGAGTCCGAGGGTACGTCCGCAGTCCAGTCGACACACTCCGGACCGCCGCCTCTAGCGCCCGGGCGGGTCAGATGAAGCGGTCTCGCTCGATCCTCCTGCCGCTCCTCGCGACGGGACTGGTGCGTACGGAGCTTCAAGCGCAGTCGGCTCAGGCCATCTCGCTTCAGGTCTCAGGACTCTACAACGGACTCTACGGAGACGTCTTCGGAGCTTTCAAGAACGGGATAGGAGGAGAGGCACAAATTCGCTACACGCCCGGAGCGCTGTCAGTCGGTGCCGGATTTCAGTACACCGCCCATGGCCGCAAACCTTCTCCTCCAACTGATCCTGAGCCGGTGGACGCCAGCCTCTACGGTGGGTTTATTGAACCCCGGTATCGGATTCACACCGGAAGCAACGTGATCGCCCCATATGTGTCCGCCAGATTTTCACTGCTCAAGCCTGGATTCGATGGTGGTAGTCTCTCCTTTTCCTCTACCTTTATTCAGCTCAATGCCGGTGGAGGGCTGCTGTACCGGTTAGGCCCCAGGTTCAATCTCGATGCGGGCGCAACGTTCGGGTACAACCACCAAGGCGGAGGCACACTGACCGGTGTGACCAGCGACGGTACCCCGGTCAATGAGCGGGTCGAGTCAGATTCGGGTACCAACATCGTCGTTCGGCTGGGACTGGCAGTCGGCCTGGGGGGATGACCCTCAGAGCTTCGGCGAATTGACGATGCGGCAACTGGCCAAACTCAGCTTGCCGCCGCTGTCGGTGAACTCGGCCCGGAACACCGGCCGGCTGCTGAGGCGACCGCCGAACGAATCTTTCCAGCTGAGCTGGAACCCGAACTCCATACTGGCCGAGCCATTCTCCAGCCGCTGAGCGCCATCTTCCCGCTCGCCCACCTCCGCGCTCCACTCTCGGGTCTCCAGGATGCGCCCTAGTTTGCCCAGCTTCTCGTGATCGGCCTTGGTGGCCGGGTGGTACAGCGCCACCACCCGCACCAGGTCCTTCTCTCGCAGGGCACCGTAGCACAGCTCGACGCCGGCAAGCATCTGGTCGAGCACTCGCGTGCGCTCGACGGCAGGGTCGTCTGACGGAGGTGTGTTCTGCGCCCGTGCCGCGACCGGCTCGGCAATCGGCTCGGTACGCCCGGTGCGAGGCCGCGGCAACACGGTGACCCGGACACTACCCGACTTTCCTTCGGATGTCGCCGTGATCTGCGCCGAGCCCGCAGCGTTGGCTATGACGACGCCGGTGGAAGAGTCCACCGGCACCACGCCGGGTTCGCTGCTGCCCCAGACGACCGGTCGCTGGGCCAGAGGCCGGCCCCTGGCATCCCGGAGCTCCGCTCTGAGCTCGAGCGTATCACCGACCTTGAGTGGCCGCGAGCCTGAAATGCTGAGCGAGGCCACCGGGGGCGGCAGAACCGTGAGCGACGAGATGGCGGATTCGGAGCCGCTCCGCGCGATGATCAGGGTGCTCCCGGGTGCATAGGCGCGAACTCTTCCGGAGCTGGTGTTCACGTCGGCAACCTGAGGCTCGCTCGAACTCCAAGTCACTCGTCTGGGACGGATCGGGTTACCGCCACGGTCCAGAGCATTCAATACCAAGGTTGCGGTATCCCCTACAACCAGCGAAGGGTGGGACTCTATGGAGAGCGAGGCCGGTTGTGCCACCAGGGTTGGCTGGCGGGCTGCAGGACGCACTTCGACAGGGAAGCTGTCGCGGACCGTACCCGCGGTCGCCACGATCTCGGCACGCCCGGTCTTCACTGCACGGAGTGCCCCGCTCGAAGAGTCCACCGCGACAACCGAAGTGTCGCTCGACACCCAGGCCACGTTGACCGGTGAGATCGGGTTGCCGCTGATATTACGGACCTCCGCCGCCAGCAGGGCGGAACTTCCGACCGTCAGTGGTCCCGACGGGCGCCCGGTAATAGTGACGGACGCCGGCGAGACACTATCGATGGTATCAGCGAAGGCCGCCGGCCGGGCATTCAAGTAGGCTAAGGCCGCAGTCGAGTCCCGAACGGCAACTGCGGTTTCGGCTGCGGGCGCCGGCTCGATGGGCCGGCGACCACCCACCAACCAGAAGCCGGCAACCAAGAGGAGAGCCCCACCCCCGACCACCACCCATCCGGGTCTGGAGCGAGAGCGTCGGGGCTCGGGGATACGAGGCTCGGGCGGCAGCTCCCATGGTTCCGGACCCGATCTGGGAGCAGTGGCAGCCGAATAGCTGTGGTGCACGGTCGGGAGCGGCCCTTCTACTCGTTCCACTACGTTAACGCTGATGGAGGCGCTGACGCCCTCGCAAACTGCAGTCAGGACAACCAGACCGGGATTGCGGGTGATCACCCAGCCACCCGCTGTCACCACGGCCACACTTACATCACTGACGCTCCACGCCACGTTCCGGTCGGTCAGCTGCCCGGCCCAGCGGTCCAGTGGGGTAGCAGTGAGTGCAAAGGAGTCGCCGGCGACGATCGAATCCGGGGCGGGCGAGATGTGCAGCGCAGCGACTCGAGGGGGAAGAACAGTGACGGCAACTGTGGCCCTCGCTTCGTCCAGCTCTGCCGTGACGGTGGTAGAGCCCGCCGAGCGCGCATCCAGGACGCCATCGAGGCTGACCGTCGCGATGGAATCGTCCTCCGAGCGCCAGCTGACGGGCCTCGCGACCACCCGCCCGCGCTTATCTCGAGGCGTGGCCGACAGGGGCACTTCGTCGCCGACCGTGATGGGCTTCTCCAGCGATTTCACCACGATCGCGTCGGCACGCGGCGGGGCCACGCTCACCCGCAGCCGGCCTTCGTGCCCGTCACATACCGCGCGAATGAGTGCGGAGCCGGGAGTGAGGGCGGTGGCGACGGCCTTGGTGGCGTTGACCCGAAGGACTCCTGGCGAGTCGCTGCTCCATTCCACGGGTCCGTTCGGGAGCCGCGCCGCCTGACCATCGTGCACTCGGGCCACCAACAGAAAGCTGTCGCCCACCTCGAGGCCTGGAGGTGGCGGCAGGATGGTGACGGCCCGTAACATCCCGGGTGGAGTCACCTGCAGCACCGCCGAGTTCTTCATCCCGCCGCGCTGGGGCCCCGGGAAGCTGGTACGCGCGCCGTCGGTGGCGAGCCGGCTGAGCTCGGCCCGAAGCGGATCGTCTTCGGGTAGCGGCGCCGCGCCCAGCGCACTAAGGGCCTGCGCCATGCCCGGCCAGCGGTCCTCGGGGTTCTTGGCCAGCATGCGCAGGATGGCGGTTTCGAGCTCCGGCGGACAGTGCTCGGTGTGTTCACGCAACGGACGCGGCGGCTGCTCCACGTGGGCCTGAATAACCGAATAGGTCGACCCGGTGAAGGGTGGCACGCCGGTGATCATCTCATAAGCGACGGCACCCAATGAATACTGGTCTGAGGCTCCCGAGACCTCACCGCCGGCGCACTGTTCCGGACTCATGTACGCCGGAGTTCCCACCATGAATCCGGTATGGGTCTGACTGGGTCCCTCAGCCGCCTTGGCTATGCCGAAATCGGTGACGACCCCGTTTCCTTCTTCGTCGATCAGGATATTGGCGGGCTTGATGTCTCGGTGGACCACCTTGAATCGATGAGCATACGCCAGCGCCGACCCCACATGATGGAGGATCGAGCGTACGATCGGGACCGGCAGTCGGCCGGCATCGCGGATTACCTGCTCCAGGGGGCGGCCCTGAATGCAGCGCATGACGAAGAAGTGGAGTCCCTCCGCAGCACGTACTGAATACACCGAGACGATGTTCGGGTGGTTCAGGTGCGCGATGGTGATGGCTTCACGACGGAATCGTTCGATCATCCCATCGCCCATCAGCAGACCGGGGGACATCACTTTGATGGCCACGTCGCGGTGCAGGGAGAGCTCGTGTGCCAGAAATACGGCGGCCATGCCACCCCGTCCCAGTTCGTGCCCGATTTCGAACTCCCCCAACGTGGCGCGGCGGAGCCGGGCAACTACGTCGTCCCAGGGAGAGCCGTTCTGGCTCAGATCATCAGGAAGGGACCGGGATTCCGGACGAGGGATGCCCGGCGTGCCGCACCGGGGGCAGGATTCTTCAGTCTGCAGCAGGAACTCACCACAATTGGCGCACCATAGCAGCTCCGCTCCGCATTGGGCGCAGAAGCGGTCCCCCGGGCCGAGCAGGCCGTTGCACTGCAGACAGGTGATCGGAGTGGTCATGGTACCGCCGGAAGACATCCCGTTGAGGAGGGATGCTCAATATTGAAGGCCGGCCGCGGAGAGCGCAATCGGCCTCCCCTGGCTGCTGGTGTTGGGCCTCTCCTTGCCGTCAATGGGTCTCCCATATACCGCCCGGTTGGCAGGCATCCGCACCGATGTCCCGGGCATGAAAGTACCGGTTTTCTGGCCATGAAACGTAATGATAGGCCGGCAGCGGATCTACGTAATCGACCGCCAGCCCTCCCTAGCTGTGAGGGGCATCACCAGGGCCTTCCCAACCGCTCGCTTGCCGACAAATCGCGGTGCAAATTAAGGACGTTCCAGAGTAGCCGAGGTGGCGATGTCGAACTACCGAGCGCTCATCCTCATTGTCACAGCGGCGGTGGTACTCCTGCCGGCCTGTGGGAGTGAGGATCCTGCTGGGGTGTCCCCTCGCACCCTGGAGATCACCGTTACCACGGCGGGGGACGAGCCCGATACCGACGGTTACACCATTCAGATCGACGCCGAATCCGCTCGGCCCCTTCCGCCATTCGAAATTCTGCAACATCGCGACATCAGTCCTGGCGACCACACGGTCTATGTGGGAGGCGTAGCGGACAATTGCGAGGTACAAGGGGCCAATCCCCGCACCATCAATGTGCCGGCAGAGGGGACGGTCACGATTGCGATCGAGGTGGTGTGCACTGCCCAGACCGGGAGCATGCTGGTAACCACTCTAACCCGGGGCCCCTCACCCTACCCCAGCCGCCATACCATCGCGGTAGACGGTGTGGAGCGTTCAGCGATAGATACCGGGCGCGTGCTGATTGATGGGATCGCCCCCGGCCGGCACGAAGTTCACCTCCGTGGAGTAGCGACGCATTGTATCGCACAGGGAAACCCTCGCACTCTGGCCGTGCGAGCCCGCGAGGTCGCACTCGTGACATTTTTTATAAACTGTGTCGGGTTTCGGGGGCTCCTCGAGATCACTACGTCCTTACGCGGTCAAAGGAACTCTCTCGCGTACAGGCTGGATGGGGGGCGCCCCACACAACTGGGCAGGAGCGGGTTCATGACGGAAGTCGTGGGCGCCGGGTTCCACCTCGTGGAGCTGCTGAATCTGCCGGAGAACTGCCGTGTGCTGGGACCTAATCCACGTCAAGTCGAGGTTCCGCCGAGTGGCTCCGTTCGGCTGAATTTTCCTATCCAGTGTGACACATCGGCGACGGGAAGCCTACACGTATCGGTCACTACCGCCGGTTCGCCGATTGATCCTGACGGCTACACCCTTTTTGTGTCCGGGGAAGCGGAGTACCACCTGGAGCCGCAGGACCGGCTGATTGTCCCTAACCTTGCGCCCGGGTACCACGGTGTTTCGCTGCGGGAGGTGTCGGCGAACTGCCGAGTGGATAGTGAGATCGGAGACCTCGTGTTGATCCCTGCCGAGGCAGCGGCCGCAGTACACTTTGCTGTGACCTGCACCGACTCCTGAATAGCCGTACGACCGTTCTGCTCCGCGGCTCCAGCGGCGCACCCAGCCGCGGGATCGGCCTGGGGCCCGTCCACCTGCCTGGCTCCCGACTTGTCCATGCGGCTGCACGCCGATGGGATAACCGTGCACCCCTGGCCGGCCCAACAGCGGCCCACCTATCAGCTCGAGGTCGACGTGCTGAGCTTCGAGCCGGACACCGCGGGGACGGCGCACCTCGCCGCACGGTGGTTTCTGGGCGAAGTCACAAGCAGGCAGACCATCGCCGAGAGGGAGATACACCTCACTGCCTCGGGAGAGGGCATCTCGACCG